>NZ_JAAQWY010000070.1:0-2582 GCF_012985765.1 Pseudomonas sp. WS 5071
GCTGTTGCCGCTGACCGAAAACTGACCCAGTAGAGGCTCTTCTGCCGACTGAAAACTGACCCAGGTGTTCAACTGCTTCTGCTCACTTTTCGAGCAGGAGAACACAGGGTGATCAGCATGGAAATGTTGGGAAAAATCCGGCGGATGTACTTCCGCGACAAGCTCTCGCTGCATCAGATAGCCAAGCGTACCGGGCTGTCGAGAAACACCATCCGAAAATGGGTCAGAGCGCCCGAAGCCATTCAGCCAGCGTACCAACGGTGCGCAACCTTCAATAAGCTCAGCCCTTTTCACGAGACCCTGGAGCAGGCGCTCAAGGCCGATTCGTTCCGGCCAAAACACAACCGCAGGAGCGCCAAAGCACTTTTTGAGCAGATCAAAGCCGAGGGTTATGACGGCGGTTACAGCCAGCTCACGGCGTTTGTGCGCTCTTGGCGAGGCGAGCAAGGCAAGTCTTTACGCGCTTTTGTACCGCTGACGTTTGCGCTCGGTGAGGCCTTTCAATTTGACTGGAGCGAAGAAGGTCTGCTGATCGGTGGTCTTTTTCGACGTATCCAGGTCTCCCACATGAAGCTGTGTGCCAGCCGCGCATTCTGGTTAGTTGCGTACCCCAGCCAAGGCCACGAGATGCTGTTTGATGCCCACACCCGTTCGTTTGGAGCGTTGGGTGGTGTGCCGCGTCGCGGCATCTACGACAACATGAAAACGGCTGTCGACAAGGTCAACAAAGGCAAAGGGCGCACGGTCAACGCCCGGTTTTCCGTGATGTGCGCGCACTATCTGTTCGATCCGGACTTCTGCAACGTGGCCTCTGGCTGGGAAAAAGGCATCGTCGAAAAGAACGTTCAGGACAGCCGGAGGCGAATCTGGCTCGATGCTCAAAACTGTATGTTTCACACCTTCGAGGAACTGAATGTCTGGCTCGGCCAACGTTGTCGGTCGCTCTGGAGCGAACTAGTGCATCCGCAGTACAACGGGCTGACGGTGGCCGAGGTCTTAGAGCTGGAGCAGGTCGAAATGATGCCAATGCCGACGGCATTTGATGGCTACGTCGAGCGTACCGTGCGGGTCTCCAGCACCTGCCTGATCAGCGTGGCGCGAAATCGCTATTCAGTGCCATGTGAGCGCGTCGGCCAGTGGGTCAGTAGCCGTTTGTACCCTTCGCGGATCGTGGTCATTGCTGACGAAACGGTGATCGCCAGTCACGAGCGCCTCTTTGATCGAGATCAGGTCAGTTTTGACTGGCAGCACTACATCCCACTCATCGAACGCAAGCCTGGTGCATTGCGCAACGGTGCGCCATTTGCTGATCTGCCAAAACCGTTACGGCTTCTCAAACGAGGACTGAGGCGTCACACCAACGGTGATCGAATCATGATGCAGGTACTGGCTGCTGTGCCAATTGCGGGGCTCGAACCTGTGCTGGTGGCGGTGGAGCTGGTACTTGAATCGGGAAGTCTGAGCGCCGATCACATCCTCAATGTCCTTGCCCGCCTGACCTCCACCGCACTACCTCCCAGTGTAGAAACCAGCCTGCAACTCAAGGTCGCGCCTGTTGCCAATACAGCACGCTACGACCGGCTCCGTGCGACCGATGAGGAGAATCGCAATGCGTGACCTAATGACTGAACTCAAAGAACTTCGCCTGCACGGCATGGCCAGTGCTTGGGAAGAACTGGTCTCTCAAGGAACAGCGTCGACGGCTTCATCGAAATGGCTGCTGGAACATCTGCTTCAGCAGGAACATGCGGATCGCGCGGTGCGCTCGGTGAATCATCAGATGAACATGGCAAAACTCCCCATGCACCGTGACTTAGCTGGCTTTGACTTCAGCGCTTCCAGCGCTGATGCCCGGCTGGTCAGCGATCTATCCAGCTTAGCGTTCACTGAAACGGCGCAGAATGTCGTGTTCATTGGCGGCCCTGGAACCGGGAAAACACACCTGGCCAGTGCCTTGGCTGTATCCGGAATCACGGCCCACAACAAACGCGTGCGCTTCTTTTCCACGGTGGATCTGGTGAATCTGCTGGAGCGTGAGAAGTACGATGGCAAGGCAGGGCGAATCGCCCAGGGACTGCTTCGCACAGACCTGGTGATACTGGATGAGCTGGGATATTTGCCCTTTAGCCAAAGCGGCGGTGCCCTGTTATTTCACCTGCTGTCCAAACTGTACGAACACACCAGCGTGGTCATCACCACCAACCTCAGCTTCTCGGAATGGTCGAGTGTGTTTGGCGACGCCAAGATGACCACCGCGTTGTTGGATCGGCTGACACATCACTGCCACATCGTCGAAACGGGCAACGAGTCCTACCGCCTACAACACAGCACCTTGGCCGCCCAGACAAAGATCAAGTCACGGGAACGAAAGCGCAAGGACGGAGATGATGTCGAGGACGATGAGCCATTTTGATCCGCACCATAAATACCCTGCTGCATGCCTACATGCGGTGGGGGTTGATGCGTCTTGAATCGGCCCACTGCTGCTAAGCTTATCCACAATTGCTGGGACAGAAATCAGCAATCCGTCCTGGGTCAATTTTCAATCGGCAGGGTGGGTCAGTTTTCAATCAGCGCCAACA
>NZ_JAAQWY010000071.1:0-2479 GCF_012985765.1 Pseudomonas sp. WS 5071
GTCAGGTGCAACGCGAAATTGGCAACCTATCGGCGCCGTCACACTCAACCCAGAGAGGGAGCAGCCGGCAGTGAAAATAGCAGCTTAAAAACACGGCTGACGCGACAACTACCTTGCAAAACGCCGCCAGGTTGGTGACCATTAACTCCGGAACCAGTTTGTTACGTTCGAACATGAGATGACTTCCATTTCAAAAGGTTCGTTTTTGCGGGCGGGCAGGTTCTGCACTGATGGCTTCGATGCCGCGACGGGATCGTGGCGAGCGCGATGATGCACGCTCGGGTGGAAATTATCGAGTCGCGTTGAGTGGCAGCTTTTGGCCGGTTAGCGACCGTCGCTCCAATTAGCCATCCTTGTCTTTCCACACGTGGAGGACTTGTCATGAACATCATCGCTACCTGCAGCCGTCAGCCCTGGAACAAAGGAAAACTAGTCGGGCAGAAAGCCCCACTCCGACTGAGAGATATCTGGGCCATCCGAGTAAGGCTTCAAATTGCGGAAAGAACCCGGGATCTGGCTCTTTTCGATCTGGCCATCGACAGTAAGCTTCGAGCCTGCGACTTAACCAAGCTCCGCGTGCGCGATGTCGCTCATGGCGAGCACGTATCATCACGAGCCATGGTGATGCAGCAGAAAACGCAGCGGCCTGTGCAGTTTTAGATCACTGAGCAAACACGGTCTGCTCTCGCGGCCTGGATACATCAGGCACAACTACGCAGCGAGGACTGCCTTTTTCCTAGTCGGCTACATACCTCAGACCATCTATCCACTCGTCAATACGCTCGTATCGTCAAAGGCTGGGTGAAAGCCGTAGGCCTTGATCCAGCCATGTATGGCACTCACACAATGAGACGTACGAAGGCATCACTAATCTATCGCAGAACGAAGAACCTACGGGCGGTTCAGTTGCTGCTCGGCCATACGAAGCTGGAGAGCACTGTTCGATATCTGGGGATTGAGGTCGATGACGCCCTGGAGATGGCGGAACAGACTGAGGTTTGATCATGCGTAGCGACGGTCGAAGTCAGGCCGTCGCTAACCGGCCAGTAGCGGCCATTTTCTAGAGATCTACTTCAACTCAAAGCCGACACCCGTAACCCTGGCTTAACTTCCTGCTGATATCTCTTCGCTTCCACTTTGCCTGCCATCATGCCGCTGGTGGGCAGCCATCGGTACACTGAGCACCTTTTCGTTGATAGATACAACTTGCCGAAGTCTGGCGGATGGGTGTGTCGATTAACGGCAATGTCTGGTTTTATATTCCTAGTTAATGCGATGCCGGTTAACGGCTGCTGCTAAAGCCAGGAATAGTCGATGGCCAAGAGTTGCGCACACTGCGCCTGGATGAACTGAGTCAGACCATGGCTATGAAGGCTAAGGTCCTCGGCCTTAGGGTGCTGACACCGATGTCAACTAACTTAATTTCTTGTAATGGAGATACACCATGACCTCTACCCAAACCCTGCAAGGAAAAGTGGCTTTCGTCCAAGGCGGCTCTCGCGGTATAGGCGCGGCCATCGTCAAACGCTTGGTTCATGAAGGTGCTCAAGTGGCTTTCACCTATGTATCGTCTGCCGAGCGGGCCAATGCTCTGGTCAGTGAAGTGATTGCCGCTAGTGGTCAAGTCCTTGCCATAAAGGCTGACAGTTCTGATGCAGCAGCCGTGCAGCAGGCCATTCGTACTGCAGCCGAGCACTTTGGTGGGCTGGATATTTTGGTCAACAACGCTGGCGTGCTGGCCTGGGGCAGCACCGAAGAACTCACCCTGGAGCAGCTTGACCACACGTTGGCGATTAACGTGCGCAGTGTGTTCGTAGCCAGCCAGGAAGCTGCAAGACATATGATCGACGGCGGGCGCATCATCAACATCGGCAGCACTAACGCCGAGCGTATTCCGGTTGCCGGCGGTGCACTGTACGCCATGAGCAAGTCGGCGCTGGTCGGCTTGGTCAAAGGCATGGCCCGCGACTTGGGACCTCGAGCCATCACTGTAAACAACGTGCAACCCGGCCCGGTGGATACCGAGATGAACCCGGCCGACGGTGAGGGTGCCGACTACCTGAAAGGTCTGATGGCACTGGGGCGCTACGGCAAAGCTGATGAAATTGCCGGCTTTGTCGCCTATCTAGCGGGCCCAGAAGCAAGCTTCATCACCGGAGCCAGCTTGACGATTGATGGTGGTTTCTCAGCCTAGTTCTTTGCGACCCGATGCTAGCAATTCGCTCGTTTCGGGTTACCTACGTTTTCGGCGTACTTGCTGAATGGCTCAAATTGGCCGATTCAGTTGAAAAAGTTGGCCATGCCAGATTGCTCACATACGGGCTGCACAAAGCGCCTTATGTGCGCGCTGCTTGTAGTGGTCAACTAATCCCGGACACGACGTTAAGTTTTTCTTCGGCCCGGGCTGGCGCCAACCCACCGTTGAATTGGTGGGGTCGAACCCAGTTGTACCGATGCATCAAGAAGTGGCTGATATCGC
>NZ_JAAQWY010000072.1:0-2406 GCF_012985765.1 Pseudomonas sp. WS 5071
GTCAGGTGCAACGCGAAATTGGCAACCTATCGGCGCCGTCACACTCAACCCAGAGAGGGAGCAGCCGGCAGTGAAAATAGCAGCTTAAAAACACGGCTGACGCGACAACTACCTTGCAAAACGCCGATAAGCTCCGTCTCATCACCACAAATACTGGACGCGGAGCCGGCTCAAATGTGTTGATTTAATCTGAGCCGCTCGATATATTCTGAGCCACACTTTTGAGCTATCAAGTGAGCGCCCAGATGACAGTCCTATCCTACGTCCGAGTCAGCACCGACGATCAAAGCACTGACGCACAGCGTCATTCGATTGCTGCTCTTCACAACGTCGAACACTGGTTTGCGGATGAAGCAACTTGTGGCGGAACAAAAGCTCTAGAACGTCCCGGGTTTACCGACCTTTTCAAGTTTGCTCGTAAGGGCGACACCTTGATTGTGTCCGCAATCGACCGTTTGGGGCGGGACACTATCGATGTGCTCGTAACCGTTCAGGCATTAGAGGCCAAAGGAGTAACGGTTTTATCAATGCGAGAGGGCTTTGATCTCTCGTCTCCAGTCGGTAAAGCGATGCTTGCAATGCTGGCAGCTGTTGCGGAACTGGAAAGATCCAACATCAAAGCTCGACAGATGGCAGGTATCGCTCGTGCTCGAGCAACTGGACAAAAGCTAGGGGCCCCCAAAAAGATTGATGACGCAGCTGTAAGTGGTTGGCGTAAAGCACACAAGGCGACCATCCAGGGGACGGCCCACCATTTTGGGATTTCAATTGCCGCAGTTAAACGAGCCTGCGCCAGCAGCGACGTTCAGACAGAAGAGAGCTAATGACCATGGCAGGAACGAGGAAAACCCCAGATCAAGCCGCACAGGCAGTGATATTGAGAGAGGCGGGCTGGACCATTCCAGCAATAGCGGCTCATCTAGACATTAGCATTAGCACTACACAAAGGCTTTTGAAAAAACACGGGGCGGTCTCAGGAGCAACCACGCAAGCTCTCATAGATAAAGCCAGGGTCGGAATGCTCAATATGGCGTATGCCTTGGATAGTGTTCAGCAGACGGCGGCTTCGCTTGTGCTGGATGACTTGGCGCTGAGCCAGCAGATTCGCCTGAAGCTAGCCTCGGCATTGGACGAGCTCGACTTGAGCAACCCCATTGTTTTCCGCTCTCTAGCAGCGAGCGCAACGACCCTCAAACTGACACAAGATGTAGCACGCCGTGCGCTACCGCTAGAAAAATTGAATCAGTCACTTGAGGTCGAAGAAATGCCAGTACTTCACATTCAGATCATGAACGCTGACGACGTGGCAGAAATGCGGGCGCAACAACGTCTCGAAGAGGCTGAGGTAAGTGGGGATCGCGAACGGATCGACGATGAGATTGAAACGCTGAGTTGGCTGGCGGAGAAAAAATTGAGTCGAGCACGTCCGCTCGACGATGACATCGTCGTCGAATGCTGAAGTGTCCTTGACCATTACTTGACCTGCCAAAGTGTCAAACCCTTAGAAAACCTGTGGAAGTATCGAACACCCTGGCAGCATCCAGGGAAGTGCAAAAATGAAAATCAGCACCTGATTTTATTCGGGTATCGAGACAGTAATGAAAGTCGAACATCAGAGCCTCTTCAAGGAAGGCGAGGTTTTACAAATTCAAAAGCGGATGTTTGAAAGTGCTCGAAGCCTGCACGCGAAATCCATCCAAGAAAGGGATGCATGCAGGGCCATATTCGGAGACGATTGGCTCGTGCACAACGAAATAGCCGACGCGGATCTAGATGGATTGGCGGACTTGGATGAGCTACTCAGCAAGCCTCATCTAGAGCCTTCAGCCTATCCTCGTGAGAGACTCTCTGGTAAGCCTGAAAAGTATCGAGCCATAGATGCTGGTCTATTTGCGGGAGAGCCTTCATACAGGACTGTGAGCTCTTTTAGGCCGCACACGCAATATCAAAAGATTGCTTCTCTCCCAGATAATCAGATCAGTCCGGGTGGGGTGGACTTTGCCTGCTCTAGAGTAAATGCAAAAAACAGACGTTCAAAACGTCGAGGCCGGGCGCTGTCAACGCCAAGTAAAACGGGGCTTATCGCTGATTTCTACTCGGGTCATGCAGAACGTATAGTAGCTATTAAGGATCTACATCCAGACCTTGATTATGAGCAGATAGAGAAAATACTGAAGATCGATGCTTTCGTCCGGAAGCTGATGCAGGATTATCAGGGGAATGGTGAACTGCCGGACTGGGCGAAATTTGTCAGTCCAGAAATCAAACAGTTTTTCCGCATCCCCCGGTGTCAGGCTAGTTGTCGCCTGAGCTGATTTATCAAAACGATAGATCGGGGGCGTCAAAGAGAGCTGTAATGTCGAGCTATTCACCTGAGCGTAAAGCTGCCCTGCTGAACAAGTTACA
>NZ_JAAQWY010000073.1:0-1594 GCF_012985765.1 Pseudomonas sp. WS 5071
TAATCGGCCACCTGGAAGATCGGCGCTTCTTCGTCCTTGTTGATCGCAACGATCACTTTGGAGTCTTTCATGCCCGCCAGGTGCTGGATCGCGCCGGAAATACCGACCGCGATGTACAGCTGTGGCGCAACGATCTTACCCGTCTGACCGACCTGCATGTCATTGGGTACAAAACCGGCATCAACTGCGGCACGGGACGCACCGACGGCAGCGCCCAGCTTGTCGGCCAGCGCGTACAGGTGCTTGAAGTTGTCGCCGTTCTGCATGCCACGACCGCCGGATACAACGATTTTGGCTGCCGTCAGTTCAGGACGGTCCGACTTGGCCAACTCTTCGTTCACGAACGAAGACGTGCCTGCATCGTGAACGGCCGCTACAGCTTCAACCGCTGCAGACCCGCCTTGCGCAGCCACCGGGTCAAAACCGGTGGCACGCACGGTGATCACTTTGACCGGTGCTGTCGATTGCACAGTGGCAATGGCGTTACCGGCATAGATCGGACGCTTGAAGGTGTCAGCGCTTTCAACCGAGATGATCTCGGAGATCTGGTCAACGTCCAGCTGAGCAGCGACACGCGGCAGGATGTTTTTGCCGTTGGAGGTCGCAGCAGCCAGGATGTGGCTGTAACCCTTGCCCAACGCTGCTACCAGCGGAGCCACGTTTTCCGGCAACTGGTGCGCGTACGCTGCGTTGTCGGCAGCCAGCACGCTGGCCACGCCCGAAATCTGCGCGGCGGCTTCAGCGATGGCGCCAATGCCCTGACCTGCAACCAGAACGTGAATGTCACCGCCGATTTTGGCAGCGGCGGCTACGGTGTTCAGCGTGGCCGGGGCCAGGGCTTTACCGTCGTGTTCTGCGATTACCAAGATAGTCATGTTTAGATTACCTTCGCTTCGTTTTTCAGTTTCTCGACCAGTTCAGCCACCGACTTGACCTTGATGCCTGCGCTGCGAGCCGCAGGCGCTTCGACTTTCAGGGTCTTGTTGGTCGATGCCGTGGAAACGCCCAATGCATCAGGCGTCAGCACTTCAAGCGGCTTCTTCTTGGCTTTCATGATGTTTGGCAGGGACGCATAGCGCGGCTCGTTCAAACGCAGGTCGGTGGTGACGATGGCCGGCAGACTCAGGGACACCGTTTGCGCGCCGCCGTCGATTTCACGGGTCACGGCAACCTTGTCACCCGCCACTTCAACCTTGGACGCGAACGTACCCTGACCGAAACCGGTCAGCGCGGCCAGCATCTGGCCCGTCTGGTTGTTGTCGCTGTCGATGGCCTGTTTACCCAGGATCACCAGTTGCGGCTGCTCCTTGTCCACCACGGCCTTGAGCAGCTTGGCCACGGCCAGCGAGGTCAGGTCTTCGGCGGATTCGACGAGGATGGCACGATCCGCACCCAGTGCCAGCGCGGTACGCAGCTGTTCCTGAGCCGTGGTCGGGCCGATGGAGACGACGACGATCTCGGTTGCCACGCCTTTCTCTTTCAGGCGCACGGCTTCTTCCACTGCGATTTCGCAGAAGGGGTTCATCGACATCTTGACGTTGGCGAGGTCAACGCCGGAGTTGTCCGCTTTGACGCGAACTTTAACGTTGTAATC
>NZ_JAAQWY010000074.1:0-1573 GCF_012985765.1 Pseudomonas sp. WS 5071
GGTCAGGTGCAACGCGAAATTGGCAACCTATCGGCGCCGTCACACTCAACCCAGAGAGGGAGCAGCCGGCAGTGAAAATAGCAGCTTAAAAACACGGCTGACGCGACAACTACCTTGCAAAACGCCGAGACTGGCACAGCTTAGATAGCAGAGCTAAAAATTATTAGAATTCAGGGGGTTGCCAGCTTCTTTCTTCTAGTACATAATGCGCGCCATCAGCACGAGGCACAGCCTGAAATGCTGGATTTAGAGCGTCACAATTTATTTTGTATTTGATGTTTATTTTAAAATGTCAGGCACAAATGGCCGAGTAGCAAAATGGTTATGCAGCGGATTGCAAATCCGCCCACGCCGGTTCGATTCCGGCCTCGGCCTCCATATTGAAAGCCCCGCAGATCACGGTCTGCGGGGTTTTTTATTGGCTGCGATTTGACGATCGCTTCCGCATTTTTTTGGGTTGCTTCCGCAATCAGCCTCTTTAATCCGTAAGCTGGAGCCTTGTGACGGAGGGCCGGGGTGTGCTTTTTTCCCTATAGTCTGGGTAGTCTGCTTTCGGCCAATTCTGTGGAAAAGTCGGCCATGGTTTCCAAGTTAGAAAAGTACGTGCTTGAGATTGAAATCTTTGCTTTGAGCAGAGGATGCCGGGGCAGATTTCGCGTGGCGGCGCGCAAAAATGGCTTTTCAGCAGTCCGTACATGGGCAATTTGAAAGGATCGACTTTTTCAATAGAATCGGCCAGCAGATGACGGTGGCTACAGGCAGAAATCGGCCCAGAGCAGTCACTGAGCCTTCCTTGTAGGCCGGTTCTAACCTCTCAGAGCGGGCAATCAATGTCACGAGTCCTAGATGAAAGACTTAACACCTTGAAAATCGCAACACCCTAGAAAAGGCTGGCTTATTCAATACGATAATATTTTTGTTTAATCGACACAATTCAGTCAAACGGCTCATAGGCGTGACCTTCTTCGGTTAGCTCATAAATACCACTGCCAACGTCTGCGATTAGTTTCATCTTCATGAGCTCATCTATTGCATCAGTAAGGTAATGCTCGCCAGGACCTCTTTGGCCCAAAGTCACGTTTTTGATTTGCAGGGATAAAAAATTATCTTCGACCCTTGAAATTATTGGGGATGACTTTCTAATTGCAATTTCCATTATGCCGTTGGCTACTTTTGATAGGGATTTCTTGGCGTTGAAATCCATTTCAGCCTCTGTCGCTTCTAAACGATCTGAAACTGCGCCTAAAGATTTAAGCGCGTCACTCACAGATTCTACGATTGTCAGGCTTTTCCCGGGTTTGATAGAAACGAATTCATCCCTAAGGAATCTCCGAACAAGCCTTCAGTTATGCGAGAATCCCCGCAACACCTGATCCGAGCCGCCCATGAGCCAGATGAGCTTTTCCGACTTTGAGTACGCCGGCAAGCGCAAGCAAACCCGCCGAGAGCGCTTCCTCGCCGAAATGGATCAGGTGGTGCCCTGGGCAGGCCTGCTGGAGCTGATCGAACCGTTCTACCCCAAGGCCGGCGGCGGTAGAAAACCCTATCCTCTGGAAACCATGCTGCGCATCCA
>NZ_JAAQWY010000075.1:0-1561 GCF_012985765.1 Pseudomonas sp. WS 5071
CGGCTTAGCCGTTAATCATCGGCAGGTTCAAACCCTGCTCGTTGGCGCAGTCAATGGCGATGTCGTACCCCGCGTCGGCGTGGCGCATCACCCCGGTGGCCGGGTCGTTGTGCAGCACGCGGGCAATGCGTTCGGCCGCTTCGTCGGTGCCATCACACACGATCACCATGCCCGAATGCTGCGAGAAGCCCATGCCGACGCCGCCGCCGTGGTGCAGCGAAACCCAGGTCGCGCCGCTGGCGGTGTTGAGCAAGGCGTTGAGCAGCGGCCAGTCGGACACCGCGTCCGAACCGTCCTGCATGGCTTCGGTCTCGCGGTTCGGGCTGGCCACGGAGCCGGAGTCCAGGTGATCGCGGCCAATCACGATCGGCGCTTTCAGCTCGCCGCTGCGCACCATTTCGTTGAACGCCAGGCCCAACTTCGCACGCTGGCCCAAGCCAACCCAACAGATACGCGCCGGCAACCCCTGGAAGCTGATGCGCTCGCGGGCCATGTCCAGCCAGTTATGCAGGTGCGCGTCGTCGGCAATCAGCTCTTTGACCTTGGCATCGGTCTTGTAGATGTCGTCGGCTTCGCCCGACAGTGCGACCCAACGGAAAGGGCCTACGCCACGGCAAAACAGTGGGCGGATGTAGGCCGGTACAAAACCGGGGAAGTCGAAGGCGTTTTCGACACCGACTTCTTTGGCCATCTGACGGATGTTGTTGCCGTAGTCGAAGGTCGGAATGCCTTGTTTCTGAAAGGCGAGCATGGCTTCGACGTGTTCGCCCATCGACGCCTTGGCGGCTTTCACCACGCTCGCCGGATCCGTCACGGCACGGTCGCGGTATTGCTCCCAGGTCCAGCCTTTGGGCAGGTAGCCGTTGAGCGGGTCATGGGCGCTGGTCTGGTCGGTGACCATGTCCGGGCGCACGCCACGGCGAACCATTTCTGGCAGCAATTGAGCCGCATTCCCGCACAACGCAATGGAAATGGCCTTGCCTTCAGCGGTGTAGCGGGCAATACGCGCCAGCGCGTCATCCAGATCGGTGGCTTGTTCGTCGACGTAACGGGTGGCCAGGCGGAAATCGATACGGCTTTGCTGGCATTCGATGTTCAGCGAGCACGCGCCCGCCAGCGTCGCGGCCAATGGTTGCGCACCGCCCATGCCGCCCAGACCGGCCGTCAGGACCCACTTGCCCTTGAGGCTGCCGTTGTAATGCTGGCGACCGGCTTCGACGAAGGTTTCGTACGTGCCTTGCACAATCCCCTGACTGCCAATGTAGATCCAGCTACCAGCTGTCATCTGGCCATACATGGCCAACCCTTTGGCATCGAGTTCGTTGAAGTGCTCCCAGGTCGCCCAGTGCGGCACCAGGTTGGAGTTGGCGATCAGGACGCGCGGCGCATTGCTGTGGGTTTTGAACACACCGACCGGCTTGCCGGATTGCACCAGCAAGGTTTCGTCATCATTCAGGTTCGTCAGGCTTTCAACAATTTTGTCGTAGCAGGCCCAGTTACGTGCTGCCCGGCCAATGCCGCCATACACCACCAGCTCGGTCGGGTTCTCGGCCACTTGCGG
>NZ_JAAQWY010000076.1:0-1554 GCF_012985765.1 Pseudomonas sp. WS 5071
CGGCGTTTTGCAAGGTAGTTGTCGCGTCAGCCGTGTTTTTAAGCTGCTATTTTCACTGCCGGCTGCTCCCTCTCTGGGTTGAGTGTGACGGCGCCGATAGGTTGCCAATTTCGCGTTGCACCTGACCAGCGATGAGGGTGTCTATGACGGGCTTGCTGGTACAGCACATGACGCTTGGCCAGTACTTCTTGATCCTCGCCGCGATGGCGCTGTGCCGGGGTCACGAAGCGGATGCGGCTATGGCGGTGTTCATGGTTGTACCAGCGGATAAAGTCGCGCACCCAGCTGCGTGCGGCTTCCAAATCGGCAAAGCCATCCTGCGGCCATTGCGGGCAGTATTTCAGGGTTCTAAACAGCGATTCCGAGTAGGGATTGTCATTGCTTACACGGGGTCGTCCGCGCGACGGGGTGATGCCAAGGTCGTACAGCTTGCTCAGCAGCGTCACTGATTTCATTGGCGCACCGTTATCCGAGTGCAGCACCAGGGGTTGGCCCGCGCAGCGCTCGCCGAGCACGGTACGCTGCATCAGTCCGGCCGCCCGCTCGCCGCTTTCTTGCTCGTAAACCTCCCAGCCCACGGCCTTGCGGCTGTAGATATCCTCGATCAAGTACAGGTAGTAATACTGCCCGCGCACTGGCGATGGCAGGTAGGTGATGTCCCATGACCAGACCTGATTGCTCTTCGTTGCACTGTGCGTGGTCGGTGCGGCGTGCTTGTGCGGCGCATGACTGCGACCGCGGCGATGCTGCTGATCAGCGGCTTTCAGCACGCGGTAAAAGGTCGCCTCTGAAGCCAGGTAGCGGCCTTGATCGGCCAGCCTTGGCACGATCTGACTCGGCGGCAAGCTGGCAAATGGCGGGCTGTTACAGACCTCCAGGATGGTGCGACGCTCCTCAGCACTCAGGGCATTGCTCGGGCGCGGACGTGGCGTGGTCGTACGCACATCGGCCTGTATAACCGGTGTCAGCGCCCAGCGTTGCAGGCTGCGTAACGACAGGCCGATCTCTGCGCAGGCCACCGCCTTGCGCGCGCCAGAGGCGACGGCGTGGTTAAAGCGTTCAACGAGTTGTTGCCGTTCTGGCAGCGAGGTCAAACGTCCTCGCTGTCGTTTCCCCAGAAGGCATTCATCTTTTTTCTCAGTACCAATATGGCGGCGGTTTCCGCCAGCGCCTTGTCCTTGCGCCGCAACTCGCGCTCCAGTTCGGTAATGCGTTTCTTGTCGGCACGTGCTTGATCTCGCTCTGCCTTGAGCTGCGCTTTAGCGGACATCTGGCCCGTAATGCAGGCTTGACGCCACGCGCTGATTTGCTCGGGGTACAAACCTTTGCTGCGGCAGTATTCGCTGAGCTCGATCTCGCTCAGGGTGGCCGCATGCAATACCGCTGCGAACTTGGCTTCAGCGGGCCAGTCATCGGTGTTGTTCTTGTCTCCAGGCACTACCGCGCCTCCTGCTTTGAGCTTGGTGCGCCAAGCATACAGCGTCGCTTCGGGGACACCTTCTTGGCGAGCGAGCTCAGCTACGGAGTGGTTGAGTGGCGGGAGTAACTTGTTCA
>NZ_JAAQWY010000077.1:0-1302 GCF_012985765.1 Pseudomonas sp. WS 5071
AACACGGAGAACCGGTCGAAAAAGCTCTCCGTACATGATTTTTCGGTCACTTTTCGTCCAATGACGCTGTAGGTGCCTGGAAAATTGCAACTTGCCGCGGCTGCACGACAAGTTGATCGGAGCATCCCTAGAGGATGATATTGCTCAAGCTAATAGATTAGTAGGTAAGACGCGTTGCGTTTTGATTTTGGATGACGCGGCTCATGCTTTTTTTCCAGAGCAGCAAAGAGACTTTTTTGAGTTTTTCAGAAAAATAAAGAGCAGAACTATTTCTCCTAAAGCTGCAATTTACCCAGGGGTAACAAATTTCGCTCCGACTTTTAATATCGGCCACGATGCTGAGGAAATTGACGCTTGGGTTAATCCGGAAGATGATAGTTACATTTGGTTTATGAAGACTATGCTCGCTAGGCGCCTTCCTAAAGAAGTTTATGAAAAGCTGTCTAAAGAAGAGTCGTTGCTGAAGGTTTTGTGTTATGCGTCGTTTGGAATACCTCGTATCATGCTTAATATGGTGCGAAATGTATATGTGGAAGATATGATTGCTGGTGTTTCTGTTTACAAAACGGACTTCACTAAAAAAAATGTGATGGATCAGGTCAAGTCAAGCAGTAAAAGTGTCGCAGCTGTTTATGCTTCGTTGAAACAGAAGCTTCCTACATATAAAAGTTATGTGGAGGAAGGTGATGTGGTTTTTGCAAGAGTGGTGGAGCTTATTAAGTCTTATAATAAAGATAAGCCTGTCGAGAGGAAAAGTATAACTCTAGCAATAAGGAAGGAAGTTGGATCTGATCTGAAAAGAATTTTAGGTTTTTTTCAGTATGCGGGTTTGGTTAGTTATAAAGGGCAAATTAGTAGAGGTGAAAAGGGGGTATTTGATCTTTATCTTATTAATTTGGCTGCACTTATAGAAAGCAACGCTCTCGTTGTTGCTAGGGCTGTTAAAGTTGAAGATATAGCTATATCCATAGAAACAAGGCATGCACATGAGTTTACGAGAACTCAAACAGACTTTCTTCTACCTCCGGATAAAGTTAGCTTAAAGCTTAGCATGCCTCCCTGTCAGAATTGTGGGGAAGAGCGGAGCAGTGAGGAAGCAAGATTTTGTTCTGGGTGTGGTGCTGCTCTGAAAGTAGCTTCAATTTATGATGCCTTAGTGAGTAAGGATATCGAAGTGTAGTGGTCTAATGAAACCGGACACCCATTTAGGCGAGAATGCTCGCCAGATCGAGGTGTCAGATGACCAAACAACGCCGTTCCTTTTCTGCTGAATTCAAACGCGAGGCTTCCGACATCGTGCTC
>NZ_JAAQWY010000078.1:0-1235 GCF_012985765.1 Pseudomonas sp. WS 5071
TGTAGTGGTCTAATGAAACCGGACACCCATTTAGGCGAGAATGCTCGCCAGATCGAGGTGTCAGATGACCAAACAACGCCGTTCCTTTTCTGCTGAATTCAAACGCGAGGCTTCCGACCTCGTGCTCAAGCAAAACTACAGCTACATCGAAGCCAGCCGTTCGCTCGGTATTGGCGAGTCAGCGTTGCGCCGCTGGGTTGGCCAGGTTCAGAAAGAGCGCCAAGGCCTCACTCCGCAGAGCAAGGCGCTGACCCCAGAACAGCAGAAAATTCAGGAGCTGGAAGCCCGGATCGCCCGGCTTGAACGGGAAAAATCGATATTAAAAAAGGCTACCGCGCTCTTGATGTCGGAAGATCACGAGCGTACGCGCTGATCAATCAGCTGAGCGCCCATGAGCCAGTTGATTGGCTGTGCAAGGTGTTTGAAGTGACTCGTTCGTGCTACTACGCCCAGCGCCTTAGGCGCCGCACGCCCGATGTTGAACGGCTTAGGTTGCGCAGCCGGGTGAGCGAGTTGTTCACGCAAAGTCGTAGCGCTGCCGGGAGCCGCAGCATCTTGTCGCTGATGCGTGAAGACGGTGAGCAGCTCGGTCGATTCAAAGTACGCAGCTTGATGCGCGAGCTTGATTTAGTCAGTAAACAACCCGGCTCACATGCCTACAAACGAGCGACAGTAGAAAGACTCGATATCCCGAATACCTTGAACCGTGAGTTTGATGTGCCAGCCCCGAATCAAGTCTGGTGCGGCGACATCACCTACATTTGGGCCCAGGGGAAATGGCATTACTTGGCGGTCGTGCTGGATCTTTGCACGCGCCGGGTAGTGGGCTGGGCGTTGTCGGAAAAGCCGGACGCTGAACTGGTGATCAAGGCCCTGGATATGGCTTACGAGCAGCGTGGCAGGCCTTCGGGTCTGCTGTTTCACTCGGATCAGGGGTCGCAATACGCAAGCCGGCTATTTCGTCAGCGATTGTGGCGTTATCGCATGCGCCAGAGCATGAGTCGCCGAGGAAATTGCTGGGACAACGCGCCAATGGAGCGCGTGTTCCGCAGCTTGAAAACCGAGTGGATACCGACCACGGGCTACAGAACGGCTCAAGAAGCCCAGCGCGATATCAGCCACTTCTTGATGCATCGGTACAACTGGGTTCGACCCCACCAATTCAACGGTGGGTTGGCGCCAGCCCGGGCCGAAGAAAAACTTAACGTCGTGTCCGGGATTAGTTGACCACTACC
>NZ_JAAQWY010000007.1:0-165745 GCF_012985765.1 Pseudomonas sp. WS 5071
CTTCTGGGGAAGCCATCGTATTGCGCAAATTGACAGAGTGACCGGGGTTGTAATATCAGGGAAAAAGCTACGTTAACTGTTCGCTATGTCTCCGAACAAAGTGTTCGCTATGTCCCCGGTCCATACAAGCATCAGCAGAGCGGGAGCGTGGCTAATGCAGAAAATACAGATCATCACCCCCCACTGGATTTTCGCCGTGCGCTCCAGAAATCCCCCTGTGTCCTGACTCAATACCGCAATCGCGGGCAAGAGTAGAAAGGCATACACAGGGATCAGCAGCGTAAACATCGAGTACCAGTGGGTCGCGATCAGCACATATTGCAGCGGCACAAGGATGAAAAAGGCGATAAACAGTGCGTTATGGTCGCCTCTTTTGGTGGGTGCCAGCGTGATGAATTCTCTGAGTGCAAACAGAGAAATAAAGGCGAAAAGGATGACGGTTGCATTGCCGCCCAGCAGGTATGAAGTAAAGAAAACGATCACCATCCCCCACCACGCATTCACACGTTGATTCAGGTTTTCGATCGTTGCGATGCCACTTTCTGTGGTGGCTCGCTTGGCCAGTACATGACTGATGATTGAGGCGATGGCCAGCAGACTGGCAAGCCCGGCAAAGAACCACAGAAACTTGGTTTCAAACGTCATTTGGATAACCTCACGATGGCTTCGCGCGCCCGCTCAAGGAATGGCTGCTTCTCTTCGCCAGCGATTTTTTCCAGCGGATTGCCGATCCGGATCGTGCAGATAATGGGCAGCGGGAAATGCTTGCCTTTAGGCATGGATCGATGAAGGTTTTCCAAATAAATGGGCACCAGGTCGACATCAGGGAATGCTTCGCTCAACCGGAACAGACCCGATTTGAAGTCGCCCGGCAGGGCCTGGCAGGCGCGTGTGCCCTCCGGGAAAAAAATGATGGAGTGTCCCGCTCGCAGTACGTCGTAAATAGGTTCCAGTGCGGGTTTATCCGCGCCTGGCTTACGCTCGATCAAAACCGCATTCAGTCCTTTTTTTGAGACATACGAAAGAAATGCGTTCTTGCCCCAGTAGTCGGCTGCTGCTACGGGCTTCACGTTAATGCGAGCCTCGCGTGGAAGCGCCGCAATGATGGCGAGTGTGTCCATATGGCTGGTGTGATTGGCGAAATAAATGCGCTGGCGGGTAAGGTCTGGAGGGCTCTGCCAGCGGGCGTTTACCCCGATCAGGACCCGAAGCACTGAAATCAGAGCATTACTGATCCACATGGGCGTTTTCCTTGAGCTGTCTGGCGATTGCGAGCGTTCGTGTCCCACAGGTGATAAGCGAGCCGACAACGATGATGATCAGCGCGGTCAATAACGCGTGGTGAGTGCCATAAGCTGGCGTTTCAATCGCATTGAGCAAAAGGGCTGCTGTCATCAGCGCCATTCGGTGCTGTTTGGCCATGGGGCCTGCAAAACACTGAACGAGGCCAATCGAGCCGCCAAAAACCCTTACGTAGGCGGTCAGGGCTGCCGCCAAGGCGCCAAACCATCCAAGGTCCGAATAACCAATCGCATAACCAAGCCCCACGATGAGCACGCTATCGGCTACGCGATCCGGAAATTCGTTGTAGAGACTGCCAAGGTCGGATTTTTTCCCGCCTTCTATTGCCACCATGCCATCCAATAGATTGCACAACAGACGCAGTTGAATAGCGAAGGCGCACATGATTGATCCAATGACGCCATTGTCCGCTATCAATATGCCGGCACCTGCCAACGCAAAGACCACACTGGCCACTGAAATCTGATTGGGGGAAATAGTTCTTTTGAGCAAGGCATAGGTGATGCCCGTTGCCCACCTGGAAGAGCGGGCCTTGATGGGTCTGCGGTTTTCCTTCATGCGAATCCTTGCGACTTGTCGTGAGAGAAAAGTCGGACTCTATGTGCATAAGACGGATTTTTATGTCCGATCAGATCAGTAACTTACGAGTGAAGTAGCCGTTTTTTTTGTAGGGCTCAGGTACGGAAGGGGTGTGTTCCCAGGCATAAAAAAAGCCTGAGCATCGAAAGACGTCAGGCTTTGGGTGAACCGTTTGGCGGTTACAGGCTGCTGTGTTTCTGCCACACCTTCGGCTTGAAGAACAACGTCTCGCCACGGGCCAGACCGGTCAGGCTGTCATGGTCTTTGACCACTTCCACCTCGATCAGCTCGCTTTGACCCTCAACCTTCAATGTCACGCGGGTGGTCGCGCCCAGCGGACGGATATCGCGCACCTGAGCGGCATGGTGTTCTTCAATTTCATGGCGTGACAACGACACTTCGTGCGGGCGGAACAAGACGTGCTGGTCTTTGCCAATGTGCAGGCGGTTGGAGTCGCCCAAGAAGTGATACACGAAGTCGCTGGCCGGGTTTTCGTATACCTCGCCCGGGGAACCGATCTGTTCGATCACGCCTTTGTTCATGACCACAATGCGGTCCGCGACTTCCATCGCTTCTTCCTGGTCGTGGGTCACGAACACCGACGTCAAGTTGATGTCTTCGTGCAAGCGCGCCAACCAGCGGCGCAGCTCTTTACGCACCTTGGCATCGAGGGCGCCGAAAGGCTCGTCCAGCAACAGCACTTTAGGTTCGACCGCCAGTGCGCGGGCCAGGGCGATACGCTGGCGCTGGCCGCCTGACAGTTGCTCCGGGTAACGGTCCGATAACCAGTCCAGTTGCACCATGTTCAGCAGCTCGTGGACTTTTTCGGCAATCCGGCTTTCGCTCGGGCGTTCCTTTTTCGGTTTCATGCGCAGGCCGAACGCGACGTTGTCAAACACCGTCATGTGGCGGAACAGCGCGTAATGCTGGAACACAAACCCGACGTTGCGATCACGCACGTCATGGCCCGAGACGTCTTCGCCGTGGAACACGATGTTGCCTTCGTCCGGGGTCTCCAGGCCTGCAATGATGCGCAGCAACGTGGTTTTGCCGCAGCCCGACGGCCCCAGCAAGGCCACGAGCTCGCCACTCTGGATGTCCAGATTGATGCGATCCAGCGCCTTGAAGGCGTTGAAGTTTTTGCTGACGTTACGAACTTCGATCGACATGCTTTATTCCTCTGCGGCGCTGGCGCGCAGGCGGTTAATACGGGATTCGCTCCACTGCTTGAGCAGCAGGATGAAGAGCGCCAGGATCAGCAACAGGGTGGCCACAGCGAAGGCGGCAACGTGGTTGTATTCGTTGTAGAGGATCTCGACGTGCAGCGGCAGGGTGTTGGTCACCCCGCGAATGTGCCCGGACACCACGGACACTGCGCCGAATTCGCCCATCGCCCGTGCGGTACACAGCACCATGCCGTAGATCAGGCCCCATTTGATATTCGGTACTGTGACGTGCCAGAACATTTGCCAGCCGTTGGCCCCCAGCAGGCGTGCGGCCTCTTCTTCCTGGGTGCCCTGCTCTTGCATCAGCGGGATCAGCTCGCGTGCCACGAAGGGCACGGTGACGAAGATGGTCGCCAGCACGATGCCCGGCAGTGCGAAAACGATCTGAATGTCGTGGTCTTGCAGCCACTCACCGAAGAAGCCCTGTGCGCCGAACATCAGCACGTAGACCAGACCGGCGATCACCGGCGATACCGAGAACGGCAGGTCGATCAGTGTCACGAGGATGCTTTTGCCGCGAAAGCTGTATTTGCTCACGCACCATGCCGCGCTGACGCCGAAGACCACGTTGAGCGGCACCGAGATTACAACGGCGATGATGGTCAGTTTCAGGGCCGACAGGGCATCAGGTTCAAGAATGGCATCGAAGAACGCGCCGAAACCGAGCTTCAGGCCCTGCGAGACCACAATCAGCAACGGGAGCAGCAGGAATACGACGAAGAATAACCAGCCAAAGGCAATCAGTACCCGGCGCGAGAGCGGGCTGCCACGGCGAGCATCGTTGGCGACGGAGGCTGCGTTCATAGGTGTGTTGGACATGGTGACGCCTCCTTCAAGGGGTTTCGATGCGGCGCTGAATCAGGTTGATCAGCAGCAGCAAAATGAAGGAAACCACCAGCATCATCACGCCAATGGCCGTGGCGCCGGTGTAGTCGTATTGGTCGAGTTTGACCATGATCAACAGCGGCAAAATTTCGGTTTTCATCGGCATATTGCCGGCGATGAAAATCACCGAGCCGTACTCGCCGACGCCGCGGGCGAAGGCCAGCGCGAAACCCGTGAGCCACGCGGGCAATAGCGCGGGCACCAAAATATGGCGAAACACTTGCAGCGGTTTGGCGCCCAGGCAGGCAGCGGCTTCTTCGATTTCACGCGGAATATCGGCCAGCACCGGCTGTACGGTGCGCACCACAAATGGCAGCGTGACGAAGGTCAGCGCCAGCGTGATACCCATCGGGGTGTAGGCGATTTTGAAGCCCATGTCAGTGGCGAATTGGCCAATCCAGCCGTTCGGGGCATACAGCGCGGTCAGTGCGATACCGGCGACTGCCGTCGGCAGCGCAAAGGGCAGGTCGATCATGGCATCGATGACCTTGCGCCCCGGGAAGGTGTAGCGCACCAGCACCCAGGCCAGCACGGTGCCGATGATGCCGTTGATCAGTGCCGCAACAAAAGCGGTGCCGAAGCTCAATTTGAGCGCGGCCAATACGCGAGGGGCGGTGACGATGGCCCAAAACTGGTCCCAGGTCAGTTGCGCGGCATGCACGAACATGGCGGCCAGAGGAATGAGCACAATCAGGCTGAGATACACCAAGGTGTAGCCCAGTGTCAGCCCGAAGCCGGGTATGACGGGGGAGATACGACGCGACATAAAAGTCCTTGTTTAACGCACGAAGCCCGCAAACCGATTGCGGGCTTAATGTTCTAGCTTTAAGCGATGCCTGAAAGGCACGCCCCACAGGTTATTGCGCCTGGTAGATCTGGTCGAACACGCCACCGTCATTGAAGAATTTCGGTTGGGCAGTCTTCCAGCCGCCGAAGTCTTTGTCGATAGTCACAAGGTCCAGCTTCGGAAACTGCTGTGCGTATTTGGCTGCGACTTTCTCATCCCGAGGACGGTAGAAATTCTTAGCCGCAATTTCCTGACCGGCCGGGCTGTACAGGTGTTCGAGGTACGCTTTGGCGATCTCTGCGTTGCCCTTTTTATCGGCATTTTTGTCGACTACGGCAACCGGTGGCTCAGCCAGAATCGAGAGCGAAGGTACGACGATGTCGAACTTGTCCGCCCCGCCATCTTCTTTGAGTGCCAAAAACGCTTCGTTTTCCCACGCCAGCAGCACGTCTCCCTGACCGTTGTTGACGAAAGTGATGGTTGAGCCCCGTGCGCCGGTATCCAGTACAGGCACGTGCTTGAACAGATTTTGTACGTACTCTTTGGCTTTGGTTTCATCGCCGCCGTTAGCCTTAAGGCCGTAGGCGTAGGCAGCGAGGAAGTTCCAGCGTGCGCCGCCGCTGGTTTTCGGGTTCGGTGTAATCACCGACACGCCATCTTTGGTCAGGTCGTTCCAGTCCTTGATGCCTTTCGGGTTGCCCTTGCGCACCAGGAACACGATGGTCGAGGTGTACGGGGTGCTGGCGTCCGGAAGGCGGGTTTGCCAGTTTTCAGGGAGGGTTTTACCCAACTTGGCGATTTCGTCGATGTCACCGGCCAGTGCCAGGGTCACGACATCCGCGCGCAAGCCATCGATCACGCCACGCGCCTGTTTGCCCGAGCCCCCGTGTGACTGCTGAATTTTGACCTTGTCGTCGGGGTGGCTTTGTTTCCAGAACTGGGTGAACTCTGCGTTGTAATCCTGATACAGCTCACGGGTTGGATCGTAAGAAACGTTCAACAACTCGTAGTCTTTGGCCACGGCGGAGCCAGCAAAAATGGCACTGGCCAGCGCGGCCAAAGCGTAACGGCGTAGGGTCATAGGTGTGGCTCCAGAGCAGCGTGTATTTTTAATTTTTATAGGCGCCCCAGACAGGGCGCGTGGGGTATTCAGCTATTTTTTTGGCCCGGGTTCTGCAGGCGGAACTTCTCTTTGCGTTCGATCTGAACCACTTGGGCGTTGTGCACAGTGATTTCCACGGCACCGAAGCGCAGGTCACGTAGCGCGCTCTGGATTTCCCGCAGAATGGTGGCTTCGTCCTGGCCGTCAACGCTACGCAGAGATGCGCTCATGGTGTTGCTCCTGAAAAAATGAGGTGCCGATGGGTTCGTGTCGGCGTGGGGCAATAGTAGTGAGGCGCGATTATTCTTAAAAATACTATTTAAGAATGTTTATATAACTGAAATACGATTTACAACGAACGCCGTCATCGCTGCCTTGCCATGCAGGGAGCGATGGCGCGTGAAGTTGGCGTGAACAGGTGTTTTCAGACCGCCCGGCCATACAGGCCTGCACTTTGTTATTCGCGGTCTACACTCCAATTGCCTCGCCCGTGCACGATGCGGGGCAGGTGCGGCAAATGGCTCGGGTCCGGCGAGAACTGTTACTGGACAGTCAGGCCAACCAGGCTCACCTTAGGGTCGTTGTCGTCTTTTCCTGCATAGTCTGGAGTCCTTATGTCGTTTACCCCTGAGTTGGTTGCCGAACTGGAAGTCCTTGCACTGTTCGATCTGAACAGCACTCAAGAAGGGCTTAAAGTCCATCAAGAAGCTGACAAAAAGCTTATCGCTGCCGCCAAGCGGCTCCATGAAAAAGACCTCATCACCCAACCGGACGGGGGCTACCTCACCAGCCTGGGCCGTGATGCTGTTGAGCACGTGCAAACGACACTGTCGATTTTGACCACCAAACCCCTGGTGGCTGTGAAGTTGGCAGAACTTGCCTGACGCCACTGATCGCCCTCGGAATCTCTTGGTTGAATAAGGGATTCCGCGGGCTCTCCTTCTTCTCCCCGCAAAAAATCTGACGTCAAAAGCGCTTTCGCCCTAAGCCTTTTCATGGTCTCGCTGTAGACTCCCTCCTACGTTGCCTCCCTTCTCTTTCTCGCCTAGCGAGCCGGTTTGAGTTTGATATGACGCGCACCCAGGCCATTCAGATAGATCTGAATGAAGGTATTGATCGACAGACACTCACACAATTGCGTGAGCGGTTTCTTCACGTCAATCGTGCGCGCCTGCTGCGGGCAATGGAGGGCTTGACCCCGCGTCAGCAAACGGTGCTGAGCCTGCTGCCATTGTTTTTTCATGTGAATCACCCGTTATTACCCGGTTATGTGTCCGGGAGTACGCCAGCCGGCGTCGCGGGGTATGAGCCCGACGCGTCTGCCCTGGCCGAAGCCCAGCGCCTGACGCGCTCCTTTTCTTATAAGACGCGAACGCCCGGCGCACAGTCGCCGATTCATGGTTTGTTTCTGATGGGTAGCCTGGGAACGTTAGCCCAGACGGATCAGAGCGACATGGATGTGTGGATTTGCCATGCCCCGAACCTGAGCGAACCGGCCCTTGAAGAGCTGCGCAAGAAATGTCAGGTGCTGGAAACCTGGGCGGCCGGTTTAGGGGCCGACGCACATTTTTTTCTGATTGATGCGCAACGCTTTGCCCTGGGCGAACGCGATGCCCGGCTGAGCACGGACGATTGTGGTACGACGCAGCATTACTTATTGCTGGATGAGTTTTATCGCACCGCCATTTGGCTCGCAGGCCGTACCCCGATGTGGTGGTGGGTGCCGGCCAATGAGGAAGCCAACTACGCCGAATTTACCCACACGCTGCTTTCCAAGCGCTTCATTCGGGCTGACGAAACCATCGATCTGGGGCATCTGGCACATATCCCGCCCGGCGAGTTCGTGGGAGCCGGGTTATGGCAGTTATTCAAAGGGATTGAGTCGCCCTACAAGTCGGTGCTCAAACTGCTGTTGATCGAGGTGTATGCCAGTGAGCACCCAAAGGTGCAGTGCCTGAGCCTGCGCTTCAAGCAGGCGGTCTATGCCCATCAGTTGGACCTTGATGAACTCGACCCGTATGTGGTGGTGTACCGGCGCATTGAGCAGTACCTCAAGGCGCGGGGTGATGTTGAGCGGCTGGAGTTGGTGCGCCGCAGTTTGTACCTGAAAGTTAACCGCAAGTTGACTGGCAACCTCGCGCAACGTGGCACGCAATGGCAGCGCCAGTTGCTGGAGCGTCTGGCGCGGGAATGGGGTTGGGATGAGCGGCAGTTGGCCTGGCTCGACAGTCGCCCGGCATGGAAGGCCGAACAGGCGGTCCATGAACGCCGGGCGTTGGTGCATGAGCTCAATTACAGCTACCGCTTTTTGAGCCAGTTTGCCCGCGATGAGCAAGCCGCCGGGCTGACCAACAAACGCGACTTGAATGTGCTGGGACGACGGCTGTACGCCGCGTTTGAGCGCAAGGCCGGCAAAGTCGACCACATCAACCCTGGCATTGCGCCCAATCTGGCACAAGAGCTGCTGACACTGGTGCATTCCCCGAACAAGAAAGAGCCCGGCGAGTTTCATTGGGGGATCTATCGCGGCAACCTCGCGGTTCACGAGTGGGAGCATACGCCGGTCATCAAGCGCAGCCCTGCGCTGCTGGAGTTGCTGGCGTGGTGCCATCGCAACGGGGTCATCGACAGCGGTACCCGTCTGGCCCTCAACCCTGGCAGTACGGATGTCAGCGAGTACGAACTGTTCAACCTGCTGGGGTGTTTGCAACAACTGATCCCTTTGCCGCTGGGGGCGGTGGACGAAACGCAACTGTTGCGACCCAGTGTGCCGTCGCAGGTGCTGATTGTGGTCAACGTCGGGATTGACCCGCTCAAGCATCACCGTGAAATGAATATCCTGATGACCACTGAGCGCACGGATTCACTGAGTTATGCCGGGGTGCGCGAAAACCTTGTGCTGACCCTGGACCAAGTCACGCTCAACAGTTGGAACGAAGTCATCGTCAGCCGCTTCGACGGCGAACACGCGCTGTTTGAATGCCTGGCGGATTACCTCAATGCACAACCGGCCGGGCGTGCAGCCCCGCAGTTGCGCGTGCGCTGCTTGTGTCACAACAGGGCGCAGTTCATCGCAAATCGGGTGGAAGGGATTTTCAATACGGCACAGGCCCTACGTGCCAGCGGGCAAGCGCTGCGGTATGTGGTGCAAGTGGAGCAACGTTTACATGTGCTGGAACTGGCCAAAGAACACGTACGCCACGTGGCGCTGGCCGACCGCAATGCATTGGCCGGCTATTTGAGCCAGCGTCTGGCGACGTATCGGCCGGTGCACCTGGACCCGATGGCCTTGGGTGAGGACGACCTCGGGTTGATACTGCCCAAGGGCAAGCCGGGGGCGATTCAAGTCTTCTACCGACTGAATGACGGTGAGGCCGAGCTCAGTGTGCTCGACGAGTGCAATGTGCTGTGGCAGCAGACCGTTGCGTTTCATGACGAAATGAGTCTGCTGGTGCCCTTGCAGCGTTTTTTACAGGCGTCGTTGTTTCGGCGTGAGGCGTGCCAGCCGTTGGAAGACGAGAGCCCTGTCCCGCCACTGGACGTGTTGTATTACCAGCTATTGCCGTCGGGCAAAGGGCGCGCGCGCAGCGTCGAAGCGCGGCGCATTCCCGTCAGCGCAGCGATGACGCCTTACTACGAGGTGCAAGCGGTGATCGGCAAAGGCGCGCATGGTGGGCAGTGGGTGACGCTATTCTGCAACCAGCGCGAGTTCAGCCAGATGGACCATGGCGATCAGTTGTACGCAGCGGTGGCACGGGAAATTGTCGGGCAGCGCCGTGAAACCGAGCGCTACCGCTGTTACATCACTGATCTGGATTTATCGGGGCTGTTGGGCGAAAGCCACAGCCCGAGCCATCTATGCCTGCGCTACAAGGCGAATCTGGAGCAGGCGCTCAACGAGGCGCTGGCGCAGGTCTGAGGCTTAAAGGTCGTAATTGCCAGCGGCTTCAGGCTGGTATTCAACTTCCAGCAGCTCCAGCTTGAGGGTTTTGCCGCCGGGTGCTGGCCAGTTGATGTGCTGGCCGACTTGCAGGCCCAGCAAGGCACTGCCGACGGGTGCAAGGATCGAAATTTTACCTTCGTCTGCATTCGCGTCTTTGGGGTAAACCAGTGTCAGGTGGTAATCCTTGCCGCTGCCCTGCTCGCGGCAGTGCACACGCGAATTCATGGTGACAACGCCTGCAGGCACTTCGGTATGGCCTACAACGGATTCGGCACGATCAAGTTCTTCTTGCAGCGCGACGACGCCTGGCAACGAATCGTCGAGGTTATCAATCAATGCTTCCAGACGCTGGACGTCCAGGCGGGTGAGGATGATGGAGGGTTGGGGTGAAGTGGTCATGACCTGGCAGACTCCTTTTTTCTGCACGAAAAAGCAAAACCCCGCCAGAAAATGGCGGGGTTTTGACCAACCTCGTTAGTGCGAGGCGAACCCGGACACTACCACAGCAAAATAAATACACAAGCCAACGGCCGATGCCGTTGCAGCCTGTGGCCGTGATTACAGGGCGCGCCGCAGACGTGCCTGTTCGCAAATCACCCGGCGCCGCTGGTCGTCTGCTGAACGCCACTCGCGGATGTCTTCGACATGCCGAAAGCAGCCCAGACACACTTTGTGTTCATCCAGCCGGCACGTGCTGATGCAGGGCGATGGCACGGCCGGGCTGACGTTGCTGTACAGCGGTTTTGCAGGTTTAGCAGGGGCAGTCACAGTTAAATCTCGTCAAAATCCAGCTCAGCGCCGGTGTATACCTGCGTCAGGCGCTGGACCATTTCACTCAGTAACTCGTCAGAGCTGTCGCACTTCCAGCGTGACTCTTGCTCATCGTAATCGAAGTGGAAACCGCCCTCCCGTGCAGCGAGCCAAAGCTGTCGCAAAGGCTCCTGGCGGCTGAAGATAAGCTGCTGGCCCCCTTCAAACTTGGCTGTCAGTACACCGGCCGAATTCTCCAGGTCCATGTCCAGACCGCTCTCGTCAAAAACGTCTTCCAGGTTTTGCTGGGTTGCATCGACCAGATCGTGGAAACGGGCTTCAGTCAAACTCATGGTGGAACCTCGTAATGTCTAGTCATGCTCGGAGCTCGCAAGATACGGGCGCTCCAGACCGATTGCAAACCCCAACCGCCCCGTCGCCTGCGTACTACTGATTATTCAGACAGGCGCTTTTGCGCGACCGCTCTGCTGCATAGGCAAGCCGGTAGGTGCTCGGTATACTCGGGCGCAATTAATGCTTTTCAAAGGATTTCGCCATGAAGCGCCTGATCTCTTCCATTGCTGCGCTCGTCGCGGTCGCTTGCCTTGTTTCTGCCTGTGGTCAAAAAGGTCCGCTGTATCTGCCCGATGACAGCAAATCCCCTGAAGACCAAGCGAAGTCGTCGCAATCGCACAAGCACTGATAAGGGAACACCATGGACGCTTTTAACTACCGGGCCGGCGAGTTATTCGCTGAAGGTGTTGCGCTGACGGCCATTGCCGAGCGTTTTGGTACGCCGACCTATGTGTATTCCCGGGCCCACATCGAAGCGCAATACAACGCGTTTGCCGACGCATTGAGCGGCATGCCGCATCTGGTGTGTTTTGCGGTTAAAGCCAACTCCAACCTGGGTGTACTCAATGTCCTGGCGCGTATAGGCGCCGGTTTTGACATCGTGTCCCGTGGTGAGTTGGAGCGTGTACTGGCCGCAGGCGGTTCGGCTGACAAAATCGTGTTTTCCGGTGTCGGCAAGACCCGCGATGACATGCGCCGCGCACTGGAAGTGGGTGTGCATTGCTTCAACGTCGAGTCCACCGACGAACTGGAGCGCTTGCAAGTGGTGGCTGCCGAGATGGGCGTGCGTGCGCCGATCTCGCTGCGCGTTAACCCGGATGTGGATGCAGGCACTCACCCGTACATTTCCACGGGCCTTAAAGAGAACAAGTTCGGTATCGCCATTGCGGACGCAGAGGATGTGTACATCCGCGCCGCGCAGTTGCCGAACCTCGAAGTGGTCGGCGTTGATTGCCATATCGGTTCGCAACTGACCACCCTTGAGCCGTTTATCGACGCGCTCGACCGTTTGCTGGGGCTGGTTGACCGTTTGGGCGACTGCGGCATTTATTTGCGCCACATTGATCTCGGCGGTGGCCTTGGCGTGCGTTACCGCGATGAAGAGCCACCCTTGGCGGCGGATTACATCAAGGCGGTGCGCGAGCGTATCGAAGGCCGTGACCTGGCGCTGGTGTTCGAGCCGGGCCGTTTTATTGTGGCCAACGCGGGGGTGCTGCTGACACAGGTCGAGTACCTCAAGCACACCGAGCACAAAGACTTCGCCATCGTTGATGCGGCGATGAACGACTTGATCCGACCTGCCCTGTATCAGGCCTGGATGGACGTGACTGCGGTGCGCCCGCGTGACACTGAAACCCGCGCCTATGACATCGTGGGCCCGATCTGTGAAACCGGTGACTTCCTGGCCAAAGATCGCCAGTTGGCGTTGGCTGAGGGTGATCTGTTGGCGGTGCATTCGGCCGGTGCCTATGGCTTTGTCATGAGCTCGAACTACAACACCCGCGGCCGTGCGGCCGAAATTCTGGTGGACGGCGATCAGGCGTTCGAAGTGCGTCGTCGTGAGACGGTTGCCGAGCTGTTTGCTGGCGAAAGCCTGCTGCCGGAGTGAGCCCATGTTGCTGCGTTTTACAAAAATGCACGGCCTGGGCAATGACTTCATGGTTCTCGACCTGGTCAGCCAGCACGCGCACATCCTGCCCAAGCACGCCAAGCAATGGGGCGACCGGCACACGGGCGTTGGCTTCGATCAATTATTGATCGTTGAAGCACCGAGCAATCCCGAGGTGGATTTCCGTTACCGGATCTTCAACGCCGACGGGTCCGAGGTTGAACAGTGCGGCAACGGAGCCCGCTGTTTTGCCCGCTTTGTGCTCGACAAGCGCTTGACCACCAAGCGCCAGATCAAAGTCGAAACCAAAAGCGGCATCATTGAGCTGAACGTGCGCAGCGACGGTCAGATCAGCGTTGACATGGGCCCGCCGCGTCTGGTGCCGGCCGAAATTCCGTTTGTGGCGGATGAACAGGCGCTGAGCTATGAAGTCGACGTCGATGGCCAGACTGTCCAGTTGGCCGCCATATCGATGGGCAATCCGCATGCAGTGTTGCGTGTCGACGACATCAACGCGGCGCCGGTTCATGAGTTGGGCCCGAAAATTGAACATCACCCGCGCTTCCCGGCCCGGGTCAACGTGGGCTTTTTGCACGTGATCGACCGTCACCGCGCGCAACTGCGAGTGTGGGAACGCGGCGCCGGAGAAACCCAGGCCTGCGGCACCGGCGCGTGTGCGGCGGCGGTGGCGGCCATCAGTCAGGGCTGGATGCATTCCCCGGTGACGCTGGACCTGCCCGGCGGTCGTTTGACCATCGAATGGGAAGGTCCGGGTCATTCAGTGATTATGACCGGCCCGGCGATGCGTGTTTACGAAGGACAAGTCCGTTTATGAGCGAGCGCACACGATGACCGACCAGCCACAGTCTGCAGACCTCGATGTTCACGATCAAAGCCCCGAGGCTGCGGCCGTGGCGGCCTACCTCCAAGCGCACCCGGACTTCTTCAGCCAGCGCGAGGAGCTGCTGTTGACCCAGCGCATTCCTCACCAGCGCGGCGATACAGTCTCGTTGGTGGAGCGTCAGCTTGAGCTGTTGCGTGGGCGCAATATCGAGATGCGCCATCGTCTGTCACAACTGATGGATGTGGCCCGTGACAACGATCGCCTGTTTGAGAAAACCCGCCGTTTGAACCTGGCCCTGATGGACGCCACCAGTCTTGAAGAGCTGGTGATCGCCGTTGAAGACAGCCTGCGACAGGACTTTCAGGTGCCCTTCGTTAGTCTGGTGTTGTTTGGTGATAACCCGATGCCGGTAGGGCGCTGGGTCAACAGCGCGGACGCCCAACGCGCCCTCGGTGGTCTGCTGGCAGAAGGCAAGGCCGTCAGCGGCAGCCTGCGTGAGCATGAGCTGGACTTTCTGTTCGGTGAAGAACAGCGCAAGCAAATCGGCTCGACCGCCGTGGTCGCCCTTAACCACCTCGGCTTGCACGGGGTTCTGGCCGTCGCCAGCCGCGACCCGCAGCACTACAAAAGCTCGGTGGGCACCTTGTTCCTCAGTTACATCGCTGAAGTGCTGGGACGTGTCTTGCCGCGCTTCACCAACGCCCTGCGCTCGGTGCGCTAGGCATGGAACGGCATCTGGACGCTTACTGCATACACCTGCGCAGTGAGCGCCAAGTGTCGCCGCACACGCTGGAAGCTTATCGCCGTGACCTTGGCAAAGTGCTGGCGTTTTGCGGCCAAGCATCAATCTCCAACTGGTCGGCCCTGGATATTCAGCACCTGCGTCAGTTGGTGGCGCGCCTGCATCACCAGGGTCAGTCTTCGCGCAGCATTGCGCGGCTGTTGTCTGCCGTGCGCGGGTTGTACCACTACCTCAACCGCGAAGGCCTGTGCGATCACGACCCCGCCAACGGTCTGGCACCCCCCAAAGGCGAACGCCGCCTGCCCAAAACCCTCGACACCGACCGCGCCTTGCAACTGCTGGAAGGTGCGGTGGAAGAAGATTTTCTGGCGCAGCGCGATCAGGCGATACTTGAATTGTTTTACTCCTCCGGGCTGCGTCTGTCGGAACTGACGGGTTTGAATCTGGATCAACTGGACCTGGCTGCCGGGCTGGTGCAAGTGCTGGGTAAAGGCAGCAAGACGCGCGTGCTGCCGGTCGGGCAAAAGGCCCGTGACGCCCTGCAGGTCTGGCTGCCTTTACGGGCGCTGGCCAACCCTGAAGACGACGCTGTGTTTGTCAGCCAGCGTGGGCGCCGCCTTGGACCGCGAGCTATTCAACTGCGCGTCAAGGCAGCGGGCGAACGTGAGTTGGGGCAAAACCTGCACCCGCACATGCTGCGCCATTCGTTTGCCAGCCATTTGCTAGAGTCCTCCCAGGATTTGCGCGCGGTGCAAGAGTTACTCGGGCATTCAGATATCAAAACCACGCAAATCTATACCCATCTGGACTTCCAGCATCTGGCATCGGTCTACGACAGCGCCCACCCACGGGCCAAACGCAGTAAGGGCAGTGAATGACGATTGAACTGATTACTTTCGATCTTGATGACACGCTGTGGACTACCGGCCCGGTGATCGCCCGGGCCGAAGACACCTTGCGGCAGTGGCTGGCTGAAAACGCACCGGATGTGGGCGTGATTGAGTTAGCAACATTTCAAGCGATTCGTGAGCGGGTTTTAAGTGAAAACCCGCACCTGAAGCACCGAATCAGTGCGCTGCGTCGGCACGTGCTATTCCACGCATTGCGGGATGCGCAATACGCTAACGCGCAAGCCTTGGCAGACGCGGCGTTTGAGGTATTTCTAGAGGCGCGTCACGCGCTGGAGGTTTTTGCGCAAGTCGAGCCCACGTTGACTGAACTGGCGGACAATTACGCGCTGGGGGTCGTGACCAATGGCAATGCCGACGTACGACGCATCGGTTTGGGGCATCACTTCAAATTCGTGCTGTGTGCCGAAGACATTGGCATCGCCAAGCCGGACGCACGTTTGTTCCACGAGGCTTTGTCGCGGGGCGACGTGAAGGCCAATGCTGCGGTGCATGTTGGCGATCATCCGGGCGACGACATTGCCGGCGCCCAGCAGGCAGGCTTGCGCGCCGTGTGGTTTAACCCAGGTGGCAAAATCTGGGAGGGCGATAAGCGTCCGGATGCCGAAATCGGGTGCCTGAGCGAATTGCCCAATGTGCTCAAACACCTTGGCTGAAGCTACTCGTACCCCTACGCAGGCTTGTGCCTGGGCAGCAACTTTGCGCTGAAATCACAATAGCGCTCGCACAAAAAAGCCCGCAGCGACGGCGGGCTTTCTTTTCAAGCAAACAACAGACCTTAGATAGGACGGCTGCCGTACTTGTTGTCAGGCTTCTTGGGTGGATCTGCCACCACATTGGCCTCGACTTCCTGCACCTTGCCGCCACGGGAAAGAAACTCTTCCATGGCGCGAGCCAGAGCGTCACGCTCCTTGTTTTTGGCTTCTACGCTGGGCAGGTCATCTACCGACACCGCTGCCTTGGATTTGCCTTTGGCCACAGGGACCGGCACATCGTCGCCACCGTCGTCGTCAGCCACGTCATCGGCGGCCGCTTCAAGACCTTCTTCGGTTTCGTCTTCGTCACCTACTTCGAGGTCATCATTTTCCAGATCATCGTCGCTCATGTTCTACCCCATGACTTACGTAAAGCAGATTAGTTATAGACCAGCTACGCCCACAGTGGACCGCCGCTGGTGAAAAAGTAGCCCCGGATTACCCGCGGCTTACGCCTCTTCGCCCTTGAGGGCGGTAGGACTTTACGAGTGCCTGTTAAGGGCATTCGCTCATTAAATAAACGCTTGCCAGGTGCCTAGCACGGGGCTCGGTACGCTGACCTTGAAAGCATGAGGAGATGATCCGTGCCTTCGTGACTCCCGGGCGCTTAACTCCGCCCTTCGGCGCGCATTCTAGCGTGCTGAAGAAAAAAGCAAAGCAGCTAATAGTCGAGTTGTGATGTAAGTGTTCGTCTTACATTTCATCGTAGATCTGATAACTGCATAAAGGTGTAGGAAAAATCATTCTCTTGATGCGAATAACGCCACATTGCGGACAAAAAAATACCCGGCAGGCCGGGTATTTTTTCGTGAGGCGGTCTACAAGTTATAGCCTCGCTCGTTGTGTTGCGCCAGGTCGAGGCCGACTGCTTCCTCTTCCTCCGTCACACGCAGGCCCATCACGGCATCCAGTACTTTGAGAATGATGAAGGTCACTATTGCGGTGTAGATGACGGTAAATGCCACGCCTTTGCATTGAATCCAGACTTGTGCAGCGACGTCAGTCACGGTGCCAAAACCGCCCAGAGCCGGGGCTGCAAACACGCCGGTAAGGATGGCGCCGACAATACCGCCCACGCCGTGCACGCCAAAGGCGTCCAGCGAATCGTCATAGCCCAGCTTGCGCTTGAGGCTGGTGGCGCAGAAGAAGCAGATCACGCCCGACGCCAGACCAATCACGATCGAGCCCATTGGGCCTACGGTGCCTGCTGCGGGGGTAATGGCCACCAGCCCGGCGACCACGCCCGACGCAATGCCCAGCGCACTCGGCTTGCCATGGGTAATCCATTCGGCAAACATCCAGCCCAGTGCAGCGGCAGCGGTTGCAATCTGTGTCACCAGCATCGCCATGCCCGCTGTGCCGTTAGCGGCTGCCGCAGAGCCTGCGTTAAAGCCGAACCAGCCGATCCACAGCATGGCTGCGCCGACCAGGGTGTAACCCAGGTTATGCGGTGCCATGGGGGTGGTCGGGTAGCCTTTACGCTTGCCGAGCACAATGCACGCCACCAGGCCCGCGATACCGGCGTTGATATGCACCACAGTGCCGCCGGCGAAATCGAGCACGCCCCAGTCCCACATCAGACCGCCGTTGCCGCTCCACACCATGTGCGCGATGGGCGCATACACCAGGGTGAACCACACGCCCATGAAGATCAGCATGGCCGAGAACTTCATGCGTTCAGCGAAAGCGCCGACGATCAGCGCCGGAGTGATGATGGCGAAGGTCATCTGGAAGGTGATGAAAACAGCTTCCGGGAACAGCGCCGTAGACGACGTCAGGCTGTCTGGCGTGACACCTGCGAGGAACGCTTTGCCAAAGCCGCCGATGAACGAGTTGAAATTGGTGACGCCCTGCTCCATGCCCGTGGTGTCGAACGTGATGCTGTAGCCATAAATGACCCACAGAATGCTGATCAGACCCGTAATGGCGAAGCACTGCATCATCACAGAAAGAAGGTTTTTGGAGCGCACCATGCCGCCGTAGAACAGCGCCAGGCCGGGAATGGTCATAAACAGCACCAAAGCCGTTGCGGTCAGCATCCAGGCGGTATCGCCGGAATTGAGGACTGGAGCTGCCACTTCGTCTGCCGCCACGGCCAGGCCGGGCATTACGACAGACAACAGGGCTCCGAGCCCTGCGAATTTACGCAGAGTCATAGTGTTTTCTCCTGGGGCGTTGGGGTTTGGCGGCTTAGATGGCGTCGGTATCGGTTTCGCCGGTACGGATGCGAATCGCCTGTTCCAGATTGACCACAAATATCTTGCCGTCACCGATCTTGCCGGTGTTGGCAGCCTTGGTTATCGCCTCGATAACCCGATCAAGATCTTTGTCGTCGATGGCGACATCAATCTTCACCTTTGGCAGAAAATCGACCACGTATTCCGCGCCGCGGTACAGCTCGGTATGGCCTTTCTGCCGGCCGAAGCCTTTGACCTCAGTAACGGTAATGCCCTGCACGCCGATCTCGGACAGCGACTCGCGCACGTCGTCTAACTTGAACGGCTTGATAATAGCGGTGACTAGCTTCATGAAACTTCTCCCGAATTGGTGGACTTGCCCCAGGAAAACAAACCCGGCCCAAGTCTAAGCGCAGTGTCTGGCTTTGTAACGCGTCGTCAGCCCTCATCAGGCCGTTCAACTTGAGTTAACCGCGGGTGACGAAAACATCCTTGAACCACCTGCCGCACTGCCTTCGTCACAGCGACTGCATCAGTGCATGAGTCATCACCGTCTAAGCAGAAACCTTGCCATGTCTGGAAAATCCAGCAATTACAGAGGGTTATCGCGCGTACAGGAAAGAGGGCCGGATTAAGCGCGGAATTTGTGCACGAAAACAGTGCGCAGGAGGTGGATGGCATGCTCAACAAATGTGCAATGCCCCCATCGCCGTAAGGGGTGAAACCCCGTGATACACTCGCCGCCATCAGTTTTAAGGACCAATCCCATGCTCGCGCCCAAAGATTTTCTCGATGCCCTGAGTGGCCAGGCTTCACGTTTGTTCAGTGGCGACACGGCTTTGCCGCGTAACGAAATCGAAAGCCAGTTCAAAGCCCTGTTGCAAAGCGGCTTCAGCAAGCTGGATCTGGTCAGTCGCGAAGAGTTCGACAGCCAGATGGTGGTACTGGCGCGCACCCGTGCCCGCCTTGAAACGCTGGAAGCCAAAGTGGCCGAGATGGAAGCCCGTTTGCTGCCGCCTGCGGAGTAAGTGAGTCGCTACGCGCATTCACATCCCGTATCCATTGAGTCCCTCCCCTTGATCGTCAATTCGCGCAGGATGCGCTTTTTGCCCACTCAAGGAACGAGTCATGTCTCTGGCGATTGTTCACAGCCGTGCCCAAGTCGGCGTCGAGGCGCCTGTCGTTACCGTCGAAGCGCATCTGGCCAATGGCTTGCCCGCGTTGACGCTGGTCGGTTTACCCGAAACCGCCGTCAAGGAAAGCAAGGACCGGGTGCGCAGTGCGATCCTCAATTCCGGCTTTGACTTTCCGGCTCGCCGTATCACGCTTAACCTCGCGCCCGCCGACCTGCCCAAGGACGGCGGGCGTTTTGATGTGGCCATTGCGCTGGGCATTTTGGCCGCCAGTGGGCAACTGCCCGTCACGGCGCTGGAACGCGTCGAGTTTTTAGGCGAGTTGGCCCTGTCGGGTGCGATTCGTCCGGTGCAAGGCGTGCTGCCTGCTGCACTGGCGGCGCGGGCCGCGGGGCGTGCGCTGGTGGTGCCCCTGGCCAATGCCGAGGAAGCGTGCCTGGCCTCCGGGCTGACGGTGATTGCGGTCGAGCATTTGTTGCAAGTGGTCGCGCACTTTGCAGGCCGTGCCGTGATGGAACCTTACAGCGCCAGCGGCCTGCTGCAGGTGAGCAAGCCGTATCCCGACCTGAGTGACGTACAAGGCCAGTTGTCGGCCAAGCGCGCCTTGCTGGTCGCGGCTGCAGGCAGTCATAACCTGCTGTTCACAGGCCCGCCCGGCACCGGTAAAACCTTGCTGGCCAGTCGCTTGCCCGGCTTATTGCCGCCGCTTGATGAGCCCGAAGCGCTGGAGGTCGCAGCCATCCAGTCGGTGGCCAGTCATGTACCGCTGAGCAGTTGGCCCCAACGCCCGTTTCGTCAGCCCCATCATTCGGCGTCCGGGCCAGCCTTGGTCGGTGGCGGCTCTAAGCCACAGCCCGGTGAAATCACGCTGGCCCATCATGGGGTCTTGTTCCTTGACGAACTGCCTGAGTTCGATCGCAAGGTACTGGAGGTTTTGCGAGAGCCTATGGAGTCGGGTTTTATTGTGATTGCGCGGGCGCGAGACCGGATGCGTTTTCCGGCGCGCTTTCAACTGGTGGCGGCCATGAACCCGTGCCCGTGCGGGTATCTCGGGGAGCCGACGGGACGATGCCGCTGTACCCCGGAGCAGATCCAGCGTTATCGCAATAAGCTGTCCGGCCCACTGCTGGACCGTATCGACCTGCACCTGACCGTGGCCCGTGAAACCACCTCGCTCAATCCGCTCCCGTCCTCGGGAGACAACACCGCGACAGCCGCCGCGTCAGTGGCGGCGGCCCGTGAGCGGCAAGTTCGACGCCAAGGGTGCGCCAATGCTTTTCTCGACTTGCCCGGCGTGCGCAGCCATTGCCGCTTGAGCGATACAGATAACACCTGGTTGGAAAACGCCTGCGAGCGCATGACGTTATCGCTACGGGCCGCACATCGTTTATTGAAAGTGGCGCGTACGCTGGCGGATCTGGAAGGCGTTGAGTCCATCGAGCGCAGGCATTTGGCAGAAGCGTTGCAATACCGACCGGCCAGCGGGTGAAGCGTCACTGCGCACTGGCTTAAAGCGTTCTGTTCATCCCTTCCTTGGCTTAAGTTACGGCTCACATCCTCAGTAAACGCTGCCGCTAACCCGGAAAATGATAGCTGTCAGCTAATGGCTAATTGACTCCGATGTCGATTAGCCATTACTGTCTCGCGCTTAATCAAGGAAGCGGTTCGGGCACTCGTCCGGGTTTAACCGCGCGAATTTTAAAGATGGAGCTCGGATGCGCGGCGCACTTCTACGCAGTGGTAAAAGCGGTGATTTCACAGCCCTTGGCGAAACCGGACAACCGGTTTACCGGGCAGCACTGCAATTACGCGAAGCCATTCGCCGCAAGAATCCCGAAATGGCTCAGCATCTGGCCATCCCGCAAAGTGATGAACTGGGTGACAACATTGACTGGTACAGCGAGCTGCCCGGCGATGTGATTCCCTGGAGCAGCGCCACCCCTGATGAGCGCGGCCATGCCGTGGTTGAGCTGGAAAAGCTCCAGGCGTTTCTCAATCAGCTCAGTACCACTTACCTCGATCCCCACAGCGACACCAAGCCTTCTGTCGACCGCACCGTGTTCGGCAAACTGCTGGGGCATGTGCTGCCGTTCCCTGACGAAAACTACGTGTACCTGGTTAATGGCAAACCGGTGCTGACGTTTTGGGGATTCCGTCGTCCCGGTGCCGATCACCACATGGACCCGTTGCACTGTTTGCGCCCGCAGGCGGCACCGCTAGTCACGCCTGCGCCCGTGGTGCCGCCGATTGCCGAGCCCGTGCCTGCCCCGGCACCGCTGCCCGTCGTGGCGCGGCCGTGGTGGCGTCGCTGGTGGTGGCTGTTGCCACTGCTGTTGCTGTTGCTGTTGTTGCTACTGTTGTTTGGCCTGCGCGGCTGCGCGCCCCAGTTGGGTTTGCCCGTGCCGACCTGGCCAACATTGCCGAGCCTTGACCGTCCTGATGTAACGCTGCCCCAGCCTGACACCAACGCCGACCTGTCGCTGCCCAATGATGGCGCCACCGTGCCGGGCGCAGGCCAGGGCGCTTCGCTGCCCAAAGGTGAGCTGCCCATCGTGCCGGATGCGCAGCGCCCTGCTGAGCCCCTGCCTGAGCAAGCGCAGCCGCAACCTGAACCTGAGCCTGACACCGCGCCGCCTGCCAACGCAGACGAGCCATCGGCGCCGGATGCGACCGAACCGGCCGATCAAACGCCGCCTGCCCCGCCGCAGATCCCTGAAGATCCGCAAGCGCCGACAACCCCGAGTGTCCCCGGCGAACCGCTGACCATTCCGGCCGACAGCCCCGATGGTAACGCGGACTTCCTCAACGGCCATTACCGTGCAGGTGCGGGCATTCAAGACAAAAATACCGGCAAGCCACTGCGCCTTGAATACCAGTTCAAAGATGGCAAGGGCGAGGTGATTGTGCGCAAGGCCAACGGCATCAACTGCACCGGCCCTGTGTCGGCAGCGATGCAAGGTGGCAGCCTGGCGATCAATAGCCAGGGCCAGGCGGCGTGCAGTGACGGCAGCAGTTACGAAATGCCGCAAGTCGATTGCCGTCAGGGTGCCCAGAGCATTGCCGATTGCACCGGCGTTTACGAAGACAAGAAATTCCCCATCTCCATGCGCCAGACGGGCGAATAATGACCGGAAGACTCTGACATGCTGCCTCAAGTTACCCAATTTGAAGACACCGTCATCCTCGTGGGTGACACCGGCGTCCAGTTCATGGATTTCGCCCTGCGACTGGACCCGAAAAAACTGCCGTCCGGTGACTTCGCGCCGCTGACCAATGGTTTGCTGTGCCGCCTTGAAGAAGGCGAGCGCAACGGCATGACCAGCTACTTTTACGAGAGCGAGCCGGGTAAGACCGTCGAAGCGCGCAGCACCCTGAACATCAGCATGGACAGCAGCCTGCAGCTCTACGACGGGCTTTGGCTGCCGATTCCTGTGTTCCGTCATCGCCCGCCGTTCACCTTTGACCAAGGCCCGACCAACTGGTCGCGCATGCGTCTGGTGCGTCTGGCCGAGCCGGATGTCGATGGCAACACCCATCGCCTGACGCTGGCATTCGACACCCGCACCATGGACAAGCACGACGGCAGCCTCTATTTGGGCCCGAACAAGGACGACGCCAGTTCGGGCGTCACTTTCAAGCTGGCGTGCAAGCCGCAGCAGGCGCGCTGGTTCCTCGATCAGATCTGGGTCAAGGAATGGCTGCTGGAAGTGTTCAAGGAAGGCAACCCGAAAACCCCGCGCGACGAGCTGGAAAAAGACATCAAGGACGGTTGGCCCGAAGCGCACTACCTGAACCTGCTCAGCTTGTTCATGGAGCCGTGCACCACCCGTGACAACAACACCCCGCCGCCGCAGGTCAATGTGCCGGAGCTCAAGGTTGTGGCGAGCCACGGCAGCGGTGTCACGCCGCCGATTCCGGTGGACCTGGTACTCGACGTCGGCAATTCGCGCACCTGCGGGATTCTCATCGAAGACCACGGCCAGACCGGCTCGGGCCTCAAGGACAACTATGTGCTTGAGCTGCGCGACCTGATTACCCCTGAGCACACCTACAACGACGCCTTCGAAAGCCGCGTCGAGTTCGCGCAAGCGTCGTTCGGCAAGGACCATTGCTCAGTCAAAAGCGGCCGTCACGATGCGTTCCAGTGGGCCACCATCGCCCGCGTCGGCAAGGAGGCCGGGCGCCTGGCCAGCCGCCGCCGTGGCACTGAAGGGTCGACCGGGCTGTCGAGCCCCAAGCGCTATCTGTGGGATGAGAACACCTACGACCACGGCTGGCGCTTCAACTGTGCCTACGTCAAGACCGACAAGGAACCGTTCGCCACAGCCTCCCCGTTTTCGCACTTGATTAACGAAACCGGCGACGCGTTGTACAGCCTCAACCCTGACGAGCAACTGCCTGTGTTCATGCCGCGTTATTCGCGCAGCTCGCTGATGACCTTCATGCTGGCCGAAGTGCTGGCGCAGGCGCTGATGCAAATCAACAGCCCTGCCCAGCGCTCGCGTCAGGGCCATACCCGCGTGCCTCGTCGTCTGAACAGCATCACCCTGACCGTGCCGCCGGGCATGCCGCAGGCTGAGCGCAGCATCCTTGAGAAACGCATGCGCCACGCCATCGGCCTGGTGTGGAAGAGCCTGAACTGGCAGACCGATGAACTGGACCCCTACGATCAGGACGCCGCGCCGTCCACTACGCCGCTGCCCAAGGTACGCGTGGAATGGGACGAGGCCTCGTGCGGTCAACTGGTGTACCTCTACACCGAAGTGAACGAAAACTTTGCGGGCCACCCCGAAGAGTTTTTCGACGCCATCTCGCGCCCAGGCAAGACAGATCGCGAGCGCATCACGCTGGCCACCATCGACATCGGTGGCGGCACCACGGATCTGGTCATTACTGACTACCGGCTGGACCGGGCGGGCAACGCCACCAGCGGCAGTAACGTGCACATCGTGCCGGAACAGCGTTTCCGTGATGGCTTCAAAGTGGCGGGCGACGACATCCTGCTCGACGTGATCCAGGAGTTCATCCTGCCCAGCTTCGAGAAAGCCTTGCAGGACGCTGGCGTGAAAGCCCCGGCTTCGCTCATGTCGCGCCTGTGCGGCGCCGAGTCCGGCAGTGCGCAAGACATGGTGCTGCGCCAGCAACTGAACCTGCAGGTGTTCACCCCGTTGGGGCTGGAGCTGCTGCGTCACTACGAGCTCTACAACCCGGAGTTCCCGGTCGTTGCCAGCACCCACACCTACCTGCAACTGCTCGGCAAAGACGCCATCAGCCAGAGCGTGCTCGATTACGTGAACAGCGCGGTTCGCCGTGAGCTGGGGGGCCAGACCGATTTCGACCTGCTCAAAACCCCCATCACCTTCGACCTGCAGGTAATGCATGGCGCGTTCCTCAACGGCAAGATCAACATCACCAAAATCCTCGGTGCGCTGTGTGAAGTGATCGCCCACTACCCGTGCGACATGTTGCTGTTGACCGGTCGCCCGTCCCGCTTGCCGGGCATTCAGGCGTTTATCCGTAAAATGCTGCCGCTGCCACCGGGCCGCATCCTCGCGCTGCAAAACTACCGCACCGGCGGCTGGTACCCGTTCCACAAGAACGGCCTGATCGACGACCCGAAAAGCACCGCCTCGGTGGGCGCCATGCTGTGCCTGCTGTGCGCCAACCACAGCGTGCCGAACTTCTACTTCCGCTCTTCGGCGCTCAAGCCCTACTCGACGATCAAGCACATGGGCGTGATCGACCTGAGCAACATCATCACCGACGCCGACGTGCTGTACCGCGACCTGAAATCGGCGGACGGGCGCATCGTGCTACCTGAAATCGGTGAGGGCCTCGACGCCCGTACGCCCGCGTTGGCAATGCGCGGTGACATGCGCTTGGGTTTCCGCCAACTGGCGGCCGAGCGCTGGTCCGCTTCGCCGCTGTACACCCTGAGCTTCACGCCGTCGGGGCGTCAGCGGTTCTCCGAAGCGCGGCCTTTGGTTGCAGGCGAGATGCCGGTGGTCAACGTCACCTTCAAAGTGCTTGAGCCGACCGCGCAGATGAAGCGTCAGGAACAACTCAGCGACCTGCTGAGCATCGACCTGGTGGAATCCAACACCGACAAATCGTTCCGCAAGACCGATCTGGTGCTGCAACTCAACACGTTGCTGGTAGCGGGCTTGAGTGACAACAAGTATTGGCTGGACAGCGGGAGCGTAAAACGCAAATGAGCATTCTGACCCCTGAGCAACAAGCCCTGCGAGACAGCTGGGCAGCGGTGTATGAAGGTGCCGGTCAGGCGCTGGACTGGGTGGAGAAAACCCGCGTCACCGCTCCGCGTCTGGACAGCGAAGCCGACAAGCTGAGCCTGGAACTGCACAAGGCGCGCAATCAGGCCAAGAGCCTGAGCCGTGTGGCGACCACGCCGATGACGGCCGGGTTTTTCGGCTTGTCGCAGGCGGGCAAGTCCTTTCTGATTTCGGCCCTCGCCGCAGGCCCCAAAGGCACGCTGGAAACCGACTTCGGCCCTCAGCGCATGGACTTCATCGAGCACGTGAACCCCGGCGGCGGCGGTAAAGAAGCCACCGGGCTGGTCACGCGTTTCAGCCGTCTGGCGAAAAAGAGCGAAGACGATAACTTCCCGGTCGAGCTCAAACTGTTCAACGAAATCGAGCTGGCGAAAATTCTGGCCAACACCTGGTTCAAGGATTTTGATCAGGAAAAGGTCAATTACGTCATCGACGAAGAGTGCATCCGCAAAGCCCTCAAGCCGTTCGAAGGCCGTGAAACCGGGCCTTTGCAGCCAGGTGTAAGCGCTGACGACGTGGTCTCGCTGCTCGACTACCTGAACAAGAGCTTCGAAAAATCCCTTAAGGCACTGACCCATCACTACTGGCCCAAAGTGATCAAGCTGGCGCCGCGCCTGAACTTTCAGGAGCGGGGCGAGCTGTTCTCGATCCTGTGGGGCGAGCAACATGCGCTGACCCGTGTGTACCAGCAATTGGCCGGTTCGCTGAACCGCCTCGGCATGCCGGCGACGGTGTTTGCGCCGCTCTCGGTACTGGTGGAGCGTCAGGGCGACGAATACAGCCGCCGCAACAGCATCATGAGCGTCGACATCCTGGAGCGCTTCGGCAGCCCTCAGGATTTGCCGGTCGAAGTGCGCCCGTTCAGCGATGGACGCCTGCAAAGCCCAAGCTCGCTGCCCGTCGCCCAACTGGCGGCGCTGACGGCGGAAATGACCTTTCGGCTGGTTGAAACCCCGAACGCGAAAATCGTTGAACAAGTCGACCTGCTCGACTTCCCCGGCTACCGCGGGCGACGTCAGATCAGCAGCATCTCCAGCGAAAACGGTCAGGAAAACTCGGTCTCGCAATTGATCCTGCGGGGCAAGGTGGCCTACCTGTTCGAACGCTACACCGACGATCAGGAAATGAACGCGCTGGTGGTGTGTACCGGTTCCACCAACCAGAGCGACGTGAATGACGTAGGCCCGGTGCTCAGCCGCTGGATTGAAGTCACTCAGGGCAAGACCGCGCACGAGCGTGCGGGGCGTGCGACCGGCCTGATCTGGGCCTTGACCATGTTCGACAAGTGCATCGCCCAGTCCTTGCAGAAAACCGCGCTTCAGCTGGACGAAGAGTGGGAAAGCATGATGACGCGCACCATGTTGGAGCGCTTCAAAAGCTTCCCGTGGATGGCCAACTGGAAGAACGATCACGCCTTCAACAACACGTACCTGGTGCGTAAACCTCGGCTGCCGACGCCCTTTATCAGCCTAGCCGGCAAGGACGAGCAACAGTTCACCGACAGCAGCGGCGAGCAGTTGGCGTTGATGGGTAAAACCTTCGCCAAGGCCGAGCTGGTGAGCAAGCACGTCAAAGACGCCGATCAGGCGTGGGACGCGATGCTGACCCTCAACGATGGCGGCATCACCCGTTTCAGTGAAAGCTTCAGCGAACTGGCAGGGCTTGAGTTCAAGCTCAGCCGCATTCGCGAACAACTGGACCAGACCCTCAACGGCGACACGCTCAAGGCCTTGAGCCGCTTGTACCGTGCCGATGGCGATGATGCCAGCGCCGCCAAGCGCGAGCAGGCGCAGATGATTCTGGCCCAGCTCAAGCGCCGTGGTCCGGTGTTGGGTGAGCTGATCAACACCTTGCAACTGCCCAGCGAAGACATCCGCGAGCTGTACCTCAACGGCGTGTATGACGAAGACGACAGCGAACACGCCGAAGATGACGCCGAAGTGGTTGAGAAAAAACCGCAGATTTACGCGCCGAGCAGCGACTTTGATTTTGGCGACAGCTTTGGTGATCTGTCGGTGGACTTCGATGCGCCCGTTGCGGCGGCCACCGAGGGCAACAAGGCGCCAGAACTGCAGAGCAACGAACACAAGTTTGCCCGTGCGGTGTTCAAAGACTGGATTGCCTACCTGCGTGCGATTCCCGGCCGTCAGGGCCTGATGGATGTGCTGCAACTCGACAAACCGTCGATTGAGGCGCTGGTGGACGAACTCATCACCAGCGGCTATCGCCTCGATTTGCCGGGTCAGCTGCGCGACGCGGTGCTCAAGCGGGCGCAAAGCGGGTCGCGCCGCGATCAGATGGTTGAACGCCAGGTGCTGGAAGTGCAACGCGTATTGAGCGACTTCGTGGCCTGGTTCGGTTACACCCAAAAGCCCCTGGCAGAGCGCCCGAAAAGCCATGCGGGCAATCGCGATGCGCTGTTTGCGTTTTACGGCGACGTGGCCCCGGACCAACTGCCAATTCTGCCGGCGCAACCGGCGAATCAGGCGCAGCAATTTTTGGGCGACTGGCTGAGCGGTGTGGCCTACATCACGATGGAAAACGCCGGGCATGGCTCCGGCAATGAAATCACTCCAGAACAAAATGAACGTTTGGGCCACGTGCTCAAGACTTTCCCTGCGAGATAAGCAATGCCAATTCGAGTCGACTTGTTCAAGCTGCAACCCCATATCGCTGGCCAGGGCTGTCTGTCGGTCAAAAAATGGCAAGGCGGCCATGAGTGCCTGGAGTTTTCCATCCAGCGCAATCAGGACGGCCACTTCCTTCAGGGCGACCAGCACTGGAGCAACAGCCCGTACTGGTTCAAGGTCGCGCACTTTAGCGTGGGTGCCAGCGAAGAAGACTTGGAAACCGTGGTCGGCCCGCAACTGATCGACCCGGTACTTGAAGGCGGGGCCAATGCCCAGTTCATGATCGAACTGCGCGAGCAGGGCGGCGGCGGGTACAGCGACCGTGGGGTACTTAAACCGGCCGTCGGTTTGCAACCGTCCTCCGCGAACACCGAAGAAAAACTGCCTGAGCACAAAGACACCGGCGAGCTGGCCGCCCCGAGGGCACCGGCAGCCCCTGCAGAGCCGGTGCCGGTGCCAGTGGCCGAGCCGGAACCGGTGGTTGAGCCTGTTACACCGGAGCCCGAGCCAGAGCCGGCACCGCCTGCACCTGCTGCGCCTCGCAAAAAAGCCTGGGTGCTGCCTTTGATCATCGCCCTGGTGGTGTTGGCGGCCATTGCGGTGGGCGCCTGGTGGTGGTTGAACAAAGAACCGGCGGCCGAAGCACCGGCGGGTGACAAACCGGTGGTGCAAACGCCTGAACCCGCACCTGTACCCACCGGCGCCGAAGCGTGCACGCTGGACAGCATGAGCACCTTGCCCGAGCTGACGTTTGTGCAAACGTGTATCAAAAAAGCGCCAGGCAGCGCTGAGCTGCTGGAAATCATCAACGTCGCCAAGGCCAATAACCACTGCGGCGTGGCCCAGCGGCTGTACGCCAACCGTGCTCAGGCCGGTGATCTGCAAATCGCCACGGCCTATGCCCACGAGTACGACCCGAAATTCCATCAGGCCAGCACCTGCTTTGCTGAGCCGGACAAAGCCACGGCGGCGTACTGGTACGAAACCATTCTCAGCCAGGACCCGGACAATGCCGACGCCAAGGCGCGCTTTGAGGAGTTGAAGCCGTGAGCCGTTTTGCTTTGGCCGCCAGCGCCCTGCTGGCCCTGTGCATGGGCAGCTCGCTGGCCCACGCCGATGACAAGCCGCTGATTCAGGAAGGCAAGAAAACCCTGTTCCAGCGCGTACTGACCACCCCGGGCTGCACCCTCAGCAGCAGCGCGGGAGGTCAAGCAGGCGCCGCGCAGCCCACGTTCAGTCGTTTTTACGTGTACGAGCGTGCGCAGGCTGCCAACGCAGAGTGGCTCAAGGTCGGCCCTGACAGCTATGGCAAAACCATCGGCTGGCTACCAGCCAGTTGCACCACCGACTGGAAAATGCAGCTCACGCTGGCCTTCACCAACCCGGCCAACCGTGACCGCCTGATGTTTTTCAAAGACCGCGCCATGCTTGAGGGCATCCTCGATGCGCCGGATCCGGTAAGCAAAGTGGCGCCGCTGCGGGCCAAGCTCAAACAGGGCACGCTGGCGCCGGGTGTGCTGGCCCAAGAGCCTGAATACTTCGTCGACCTGCACAAGCAGTTCTACCTGCTGCCCGTGTTGAGCGGCGAGGAAGTGATGACCGAAGAAGGCTTCCGCACGCGGTTGCTCAACGTGGCGTCGGTGAGCAAGGCCGATGACAAGCCGGTGCAAGCCGCTGCGGCCAACGCCGCCGAGGCGGGCGCAGCGAAAGCCAGCCAGTTGAAAGAGTTCAGCGCGGCCGTGGTGTTTGTGATCGACTCCACCATCTCGATGGACCCCTACATCGACCGCACCCGCGAAGCGATTCGCAAGGTATACAAACAGATCGAAAGCGAAAACCTGGGCAATCAGGTCAAATTCGGTCTGGTGGCGTTTCGCTCCAACACCAAAGCGGTGCCGGGGCTGGAGTACGTCACCAAAATGTACGCCGACCCAAACAAGGTCACCGGCAGTGAAGACTTTTTGGCCAAGGTCGCTGACCTCAAACAGGCCAAGGTTTCCAGCAAAAGCTTCGACGAAGACGCGTATGCAGGCGTGATGCACAGCATCGAGCAAGTCGACTGGTCGCAGTTCGGCGCACGTTATGTGGTGTTGATTACCGATGCGGGTGCACTCGAGGGTGATGACAAACTCAGCAGCACCGGGCTCAGTGCCGATCAAGTTCGCCTTGAAGCGGCCAACCCCGGCGTGGCGATTTACACCTTGCACCTGAAAACCCCGGCCGGGATCAAAGATCACGGCAAGGCCGAGGCGCAGTACCAGAACTTGTCGACCTACCCCGGCACCAATACATCGCTGTATTACCCGGTCAATGCCGGTGATGTGCAGGCGTTTGGCCAGAAGGTCGATGCCCTCGCCGGTGCCATCACCGCGCAGGTCAAGGCCGCCTACATGGGTGAAGACGCCATTGGCAGCGCGTTGAATGCCAAACAGGATGTGACGGCTCAGAAAGACCCGGCCGAACAGCAAATGCTTGATGACGCGGCCTTGATTGGCCATGCCATGCAACTGGCGTATCTGGGTGAAAAAACCAATAGCCAGGCGCCGCCCGTGTTTCAGGCGTGGATCACGGATCGTGACCTGATCAAGCAAAACATCCCTACCACCGATGTGCGGGTGTTGCTGACCAAAGCCCAGCTCAGCGATTTGAGCGACGTGATGAAGCAGATTCTGGACGCGGCCAACGAGGGGCTGATCTCGCCAACGGACATGTTCGATCGCCTGCGTTCAGTGGCCGCGACCATGGGCGCCGACCCCAACCAGCTCAAACAGAACGGCACCGCCAAACTGGCGGACATGGGCGTACTCGGTGAGTACCTCGAAGACCTGCCGTACCAGAGCGAAGTGCTCAACCTGGACGAAGAAACCTGGAAGAGCTGGGACGGTCTGGCGCAAGAACGCTTCATTCGTAACTTGAGCACCAAGCTGCGCCACTACCAGCGTTACAACGCGGACGTGGACCGCTGGGTAGCCTTGGCCAAAGACAGCGATGCGCGGGACAACGTATACCCGGTGCCGCTGGAAATGATGCCTTAACGGGGCGCCCATGCTCGATATTCAGAACATGTGGGTGCGCCGTGGCAGCGGCGCACAGGCGCACAACGTGCGTTTGCCGACATTGCAGGTCAAGCCCGGCGACATTCTGGCCATCACCGGCGAAAGCGGTTGCGGCAAAAGCACCTTGCTGGAAGCCATCGGCTTGCTGTTGCAACCCGTGGAACTGGGCCGCTTTCACCTCGGCCCGGCGACGGCTTCACTGGACATCGCGCAGATGCTAGCCGCGAATGATCAGTCCGGCCTGGCGGCCGTGCGCTCGCGGCACTTGGGTTTCATCCTGCAAAGCGGCGGCTTGCTGCCGTTCTTGAGTGTGCGCGACAACATCAGCCTGCCCCGCCGCCTGCTCGGCATGCCTGCTGAGAGCGCGCAGGTGGACCGTGCCGTGCAGGCGCTGCGCCTTGACGGCTTGCTCGACAAACTGCCGCAGGCCTTGTCCATCGGCGAGCGCCAGCGTGTGGCGTGCGTGCGGGCCATCGCCCATGAGCCGCAGGTGTTGCTGGCTGACGAACCGACCGCCGCGCTCGACCCCCACAGCGCCCGGCGCTTGTTTGAATTGTTGCTGAGTCTGGTCAACGAACTGGGCTTGAGCGCGCTGGTGGTGTCCCACGATTGGGCGCTGGTGCGCGACTTCGGCTTGCCGCGTCTGGGCGCGATCAGCCGTCAGGGAGAAACGCTGTTTGAAGCTATGGATTAGCCGTCTCGGCCTGCTCGGCAAGCTGGCGGTCGACGACCTCTGGCATGACCGCAAAGTGTCGTTCTGCATCGCCGCCTCGCTGGTGGCGGTGATTGCGCCGCTGTTGCTGTTGTTCGGCCTCAAGCATGGCGTGGTCAGCCAGTTGCAGAACGAACTGCTCAGCGACCCGCGCAACCTCGAAGTGAAAATGCTCAGCAGTGGCAACTACGACACGGCCTGGATCGAGCGTTTGCGCCAGCAGCCCGAGGTCGGCTTTGCCATCGGCCAGACCCGTTCGCTTAATACGCAGGCCGACTTGCTGATGGGCATGCAGCGGTTTGTCGAAAACGCGGAGATTATCCCCAGTGAGGCCGCAGACCCATTGCTCAACGTGCCGCAGATCAGCCTTGGCGGGCAGCAAGTGATCCTCAGCGATCGCGCCGCGCAACGCTTGCAGGCCAAGGTCGGTGACAGCGTGCGTTTGCGCGCAACCCGTCGTCTGGACGGTATCAATGAACGTGGCGAACTGACTTTGCAGGTGGTCGCGGTGCTCGATGCTGCCCGCTTCGGCAGGGCCGCAGGGTTTGTCGCGCCGCCCCTGCTGCTGGCGCTGGAGCGTTTTCGCGACGGTTATCAGGTGCCCGCGTTCGGCCTCGACACCGGCAAACCGCAAGGCAACCTGCAACCGCTGTACGCCAGGGCCCGGGTGTACGCCCGCGACGTGGATGGCGTTGCGCCGCTGGAGCGCTGGTTGAACGGGCAGAACATCGAAACCGCCAGCCGTCTGGCCGATATCGACAACGTCAAAGCCATCAACCACGTACTGGGGCTGATTTTCGGTGTGATCGCCGGGGCGGCGCTGATCGGCTGCATTGCCTCGATGATTGGCGCGTTTCTGGCCAACATCGACCGCAAGCGCAAAAGCCTCGCCGTGCTGCGGTTGCTCGGCTTCAGCAGCCCGGCGGTGGCGGGGTTTGTCATCGTCCAGGCGCTGCTGTTGAGCCTTGTGGGTTATGCCGGTGGCCTGGCTTTTTATGGCATCGGCAGCGTGCTGTTCGACCACCTGCTCGGCAGCAGCCAGGCCACGGGCACCTTTGTTTGTCACATCACTGTCTGGCACGGGCTGGCTGCCCTGCTGATTGCACTGTTGGTCGCTGCACTGGTCGCCGTGATCGGTGCGCTGCGGGCCATCAGCATCCAACCTGCGGAGAGTTTGCGTGAGCTATAAACGTGTTGTGTTGCTCGCATCCCTGAGCTTCGGTTACCTGCTTGACGCTTCGGCGGCAGGCTGGGACGAGAAGTATTTCAACCCGGCGCCCGACGCCAGTGACGTGGTCTTGCCGATGCCGTGTGACGGCTCGATGGTGTTTCGCAAGGTGTTCATCCCGGTCACCGGCCCGCTGGACGATTACCCGATCAATATTGGTCAGGACAGCCCGGACTGGGGGTATGTCGAGCAGAAGCGACCGGCGTTCATTGCTGGCAGCTTCACCGGCGGCAAGAGCGACAAGTCGCGTTACTACTTGATGGCCAAGTACGAGATGAGCCAGTTGCAGTATCAGGCGCTGACCGCCGAGACCTGCCCGGCCCCGTCGAACAAACTGCGCCTGCCGCACGTTTCGGTGAGTTGGGTGCAGGCGATCGACGCCGCTGACCAATACAACCTGTGGTTGCGTAAAAATGCCGCCGACAAACTCCCGAAAGAAGATGGCGCGCTGGGCTTCATGCGCCTGCCTACCGAAACCGAATGGGAATTCGCAGCCCGTGGCGGGTTGGAGGTTGGCGCGGCCGAGTTTAGCGACACGCGCTACCCGATGCCTGACGGCCTGAACGCCTACGAATGGTTTGGCGGCGCGCAGTCGTCCAACGGCAAGCTGCAACTTACGGGGCTGCAAAAGCCCAACCCGTTGGGCCTGCACGACATGCTCGGCAACGCCGACGAAATGATGTTTGAACCGTTCCGCCTGAACAAACTGGACCGCCAGCACGGTCAGGCCGGTGGCTACGTGGTGCGCGGTGGCAACTACCTGACGCCACAGGCGGACCTGCGCACGGCGCTGCGTAAGGAAGAGCCTTACTACAACGCCGACGGCCAGGTAAAAAACAAAACCACCGGCCTGCGGCTGGTGCTGGTGTCACCGACCCTGACCTCCCGCGAGCGCGTGGGCAGCATCGAGAAGAGCTGGAAAAAGCTCGGCACCGGCGCCCAGGAAGGGGACAAATCGCAGGACAAAGGCACGGTTCAGGAATTGAACAGCCTCGCCTCCGCCGTGGAAGACAAAGCCCTCAAAGAGAAGCTGCAAGCGCTGGAAAACCAGTTGCGCGCCAGCAATCAGCAGCAGGAAGAAACCCGCGACCAAGCCATTCGCGCCAGCCTCAACCTTGGCGCGTTCCTGTGCACCAAGATGCTTGATGACGGCCGTTACCTGGACTTCTTGCAGAAAAACTACGCGCTCAATTGCGAATCCGACGACAAAGACCCGAGCTGCGACATGCGCAAGGGCAAGCTCGACGAGCAAAAAGACCGTCTGCACAAGCTCAGCCGCTACTACGCCAGCAGCCTGGTGGAGTCCGCGTCCTTGTACGGCCAGCCGCTGCTTGAGCCGCAAGTGCCGGTGATGGAAGAAATCATCAACCAGAACAAACAGCTGCAAGAACTCAAGCCGTACCTGCGTACCCACTGGGCCAATCAGAAGACCTACCTGCAAAAGCAGAAGATCGACACTGACGCCTGGCTGAGCAGCTGCAAGTCCGTCACCCAATAAGCCCTGAAAACCGCTTCAACAAGGAGAAAAACGATGATGCGCAGCCTGTGGTCCTCTTCCAAATTACTGGTCAGTTTTATGCTCACGGGCAGCTTGCTGCTGACCGGTTGCGCCAGCACCGGCAGTGGCATGTTGGGGGCGGGCGCCCCGGCACCCGATCCGCGCCTGACCCAGGGCACTGATGCCGAGTTTTTCAGCAAGTCCGGCTATCAGGCCTGCGCCATGGGCGCGGGGGCTGCGGTGTTGACCTGTGCGTTGACCAACTCCGGGAATAAAGCAGTGTGCATGATCGCTGCAGGCGTGGCGGCGTGTGGGGTGGCGATGGGGGCCAACTATTACGTCGATCAACGTCGTAGCGAATACGCCAACACCACCCAGCGCTTGCAGAAGTACAACAGCGACGTGCAGCTGGACACGCAAAAGGTCGTCACGCGCACCGCGACGGCTCAACAAGTCATCAACGATGACAAGGCGCAAATCGCCCAGATCAAGCGCGACCTGGCGAGCAAAAAAATCGACAAGGCTCAGGCGCAAAAGCAGATTGCCGCGATCGACAGCAACATTGATCAGCTGCGCAGCGAAGTCAAAAATATGCAGACCAAAGTCGCCGGCTACAACGACGTGGTGAAAGTCGAGCGTGCCCAGGGTAATGCCCCCGAATTGAAGCAGATCGACGCCAATATTTCGAAGATGAACGAGAAAGTGGCCAGCCTGCAAAAAGAAGTCGATGGCTTGTACAGCCAGCGTTCCGCGATCACCTTGGGTTGAAACCATGAACGTACGATTGATGTTAGGGGTTGGCGCGTTGCTGGTGATGTCCGGTTGCGCCACCCAGCCGGGTGAATGCGATGCCACAAACCGCGATGCGAGCCTGTTCACCAAGGTGAACTGCGACGCGGGCGGCGGCTACAGCGAGCAAATCCGCCAGAACGAGGCGGCGCTGGCCAAATCCCAACAAGAAAACGCGATGTTCCATCAGGTGTACCAGGACATTGCCGCGCAGCAGGCGGTGTCACGTACCGATCTGTTGGCGCAGCAGAAGTCCCAGGCGGCGCTCAACCAGTCCCTGAGTCAACTGCTGGCTTCGCTCAAGACCCGCAGCGGCAACAAAGCGCAGGTGCAGAAACAGATCGCCTCACTTGAGCAACAGCTCAACGCCGCGAAAGCCAAGCCCGCCAGCACAGGCAACGCCAAGCAACTGGCCGCCAAGCAAGAAGAGCTCAAGGCTCTGCAAAAGAAGGTCAACCAGCTGCAATTCAGCCTCGGTTACGAATAAGCCGTTCTGGTTCACCCGGTCGGCAGCCAAGGGCTGCCGACGTCTTTTTCAGGAATTCACCGCATGCAGCGCATTACCCGGGACGAGCACGCCACGCCACAAGGACTGGACGCGCTAAAAGCCAAAATCGCCCTGATCCTCAAGCACTTTCCTCCCTCGGTGGCGAGTGTCTACGCGATCCCGCGCATCGGCAGCGGTGACGTGGTGGAGTGGTGGACCGAACTGGGCGGCCAGCCCATGCGCTTTCATGACGTGAGCGAAGAGCAGCAAGCGGCGCTGCTGGAACGTTATCGCCAACGGCAGGAAACCCTTGGGTTACTGGCCGACGAGCTGGTCACCCGGGGCCAGCCTGAACAGGCTGCCAGCTTGCGCACGCTGATAGGTGCGCCCGACGTCAATAACCTCTACAGCATCAACGGCGATCCGGTGGTGGTGCGCTGGGGTTTGCAGCCACAACCTGCGGTGGCGACCCCGCCCCCTGCGCCGGTGGCGGCTCCCGTTGTGGTGCAGCGCACGCGGCGTCTCTGGCCGTGGCTGCTGCTGGCACTGTTACTGCTGCTGGGCCTGTTGCTGTGGGCGTTGTGGCATTGGCGCTTGCCGCCGATGAACCTGTTGTCGGTGCAGAGCCATCCTGTGTGCCGTGCGAAAACCCCGGCAGGCAACGAGTTGCCGCCCGAGTTTGTGGTGATCCTCGACACGTCCGGCTCGATGAACCTCAACATCAACGCGACCAAGGACGATGAGGACTGGTACTTCAAGAGCCGTCCCCAGCCGGAAGATGACGACCCGCGGACCGTGAAAATCTTCGCCCCGCAAACGCGGCTCGACGTAGCGAAAACCTCGCTGACCGGGATCATCAACAACTTGCACCCTGATATCGACACGCGGCTGATGACCTTTGCCGGATGTGCCCGCCAGCCGGACCACGGGGTCTTCAGTGCGGCACAGCGCCCGCAATTGATCGCCGGGATTCAGGGGCTGCACGCCAACGAAGGCACGCCGCTGGCTTCCAGCCTGAAAAAGGCAGCCCGCCAGGTCAATGGCCGGGACCGCGATGCGGTCATCGTGATGTTTGTGGACGGCGACGACGGCTGTAATGAAAACGTCTGCAAAGTGGCGCAACGCATTGCTGTCGAACAACCACGGCTGCGGGTGAATGTGGTCAATATCGGTGACAGCTCGTTGTCCAATTGCATCGCGGAAAATACGGGCGGCAGCATCTACTCCAGCCGTAACGCCAGTGACCTGGCCAACGCTTTGAAAAACGCCACCCAAGCCGTTTCAGAATGCCAATGACCTTGTTGTAGACGCGGCTGCGAGCGCCAGCCTCACGCCAGCCGCTGTACGTCGGGCAGCGCCATGGCCTCGACTTCTTGCTGCAAGAAGTCACTCAGGCGGCGTAAGCGCTCGCCGCCGGGCCGGGTTTTTGGCCACACCAAGTAGTAGTTCTCGCCGCTGGCCACGGCGGTTGGGAACGGCAGGCTCAATCTCCCTTGTGCCACGTCCTCGGCCACCATCAGCAAATCCCCCATCGAAATGCCATACCCGCGTGCCGCCGCAATCATCCCCAGTTCAAGGGTGTCGAACACCTGGCCGCCCTTGAGCGATACCTGGCCGGTCAGCCCCTGGCAGTCCAGCCAGCGGCGCCAGTCTCGGCGGTCAGGCGTGGGGTGCAGTAATTCCGTGCCTGCCAACCGCTGAACGTCCCAGGGCCGGTCGTCGATCAGGTTGGCGGCGCCCACTGGAATCAGCATCTCCGGGAACAATAAGGTGGCTTCCCAATCCTGCGGGAAGTGGCCGTTGCTCAATAAAACCGCGCAGTCAAACGGCTCCTGATTGAAGTTCACGTGGTCGATGTCCATCCAGGCACTGGTCAGTTGCACTTCGTTACCGGCCTGCAAATGACGGAAGCGGCTGAGCCGGGACAGCAGCCAGCGCATGGTCAGGGTCGACGGGGCCTTCATGCGCAAGATGTCATCTTCAGCGCGCAAGGTGGTGCAGGCGCGTTCCAGTGCGAGGAACCCTTCGCGCACGCCCGGCACCAGCAAACGTGCAGCTTCGGTCAGTTGCAGCGTGCGGCCGTTGCGCTGGAACAAGCGGCAGGCGAAGTGCGCCTCCAATGTTTTGATGTGACGGCTGACGGCGCTTTGGGTAATCGACAGCTCATCCGCTGCACGGGTGAATGAGCTGTGACGCGCGGCCGCTTCAAAGGCGCGCAAGGCATAGAGCGCAGGCAAACTACGAGACATGAGGAGGATTCCATGTATGCGACAGGATCAGACTGACAAAAAGGTATTTGGCATGAGTTTTAATCATGCCATGGATCGTTTTTATCCCTTTGCTTAAATCACTGAAGGCGCCGAGAATCCAGCCTTTCAACGTATCTTAAGAATTCAAGCCGATGACCAAACAGCATTCTGCACGTATCGAACTCCGGGCCATCATGCGGTTGGCTGGGCCGCTGATTGCTTCGCAGTTGGCGCACATGCTGATGGTCCTCACCGACACCCTGATGATGGCGCGCCTGAGCCCTGAAGCGCTTGCCGGCGGCAGTCTGGGGGCAGCCAGCTATTCGTTCGTGTCGATCTTCTGCCTGGGGGTAATTGCCTCCGTGGGCACGCTGGTGTCGATCCGTCAGGGCGCGGGTGACATCGAAGGTGCTACCCGCCTCACGCAGGCAGGCGTCTGGCTGGCGTGGGCGCTGGCGTTGGGGGCTGCGCTGATCCTGTGGAACATCAAGCCGGTGTTGTTGCTGTTCGGGCAAACCCCGAGCAACGTCGAAATGGCCGGCCAGTTCCTGCTATTGCTGCCCTTTGCGCTGCCCGGTTACATGACTTTTATGGCCTTGCGCGGTTTTACCAGCGCCATGGGCCGGCCGGTGCCGGTCATGGTCATCAGCGTGATCGGCACTGTGGCCAACTTCCTGCTCAACTATGCGCTGATTACCGGCATGTTCGGCCTGCCCAAACTGGGCTTGATGGGCATCGGCCTGGTTACGGCGATTGTGGCCACGGGCATGGCACTGGGGCTTGCCTGGCATATTCGCCGGCACCCGGCTTATGACGCCTACCCGCTGCGCAAGGGCTTGTCGCGGCTTAATATGACGTACCTGCGCGAACTGTGGCGCCTGGGTTTACCGATTGGCGGCACCTACGCGGTGGAAGTCGGGCTGTTCGCTTTTGCGGCCTTGTGCATGGGCACCATGGGCAGTACGCAACTGGCCGCACACCAGATTGCACTGCAAATTGTGTCTGCCGCGTTCATGGTTCCGGCAGGCATGTCTTACGCGATCACTATGCGTATCGGCCAGCATTACGGCGCAGGGGATTTGTTGCGTGCGCGGCTGGCGGGCCGTGTCGGGATCGGCTCCGGGGCCGTGACCATGCTGTGTTTTTCGGTGGTGTTCTGGTTCTGGCCCAAGGAATTGGTCGGCTTGTTGCTGGACTACGACAACCTGGCGTTCCGCCCGGTGTTCGAACTGGCGATGAGCCTGCTGGCGGTGGCCGCGTGGTTTGAGCTGTTCGACGGGGCGCAAACCATCGCCATGGGCGCGATTCGCGGACTGAAAGACGCCCGTACGACCTTTCTGGTCGGCCTGTTTTGCTACTGGGCAATTGGCGCGCCGCTGGCCTGGTTGCTTGCGTTCACCTTCGACTGGGGCCCGGCAGGTGTGTGGTGGGGCCTGGCGTTGGGCTTGGCGTGCGCCGCCATCAGCCTGACCCTGGCGTTTGAGTGGAAGATGCGGCGCATGCTCAGGCGTGCGCAATCTGCTGCGATCAAATGGTAAGGGTGGGTGTGGCCCGCGATGTTACTGCGAGGCCACTTGGCTCTTGTCCGTGTCGTGGGTCAGGAACGTCACCAGTTCAGGTAGCGGTAAGGGCTTGCTGATGTAGTAGCCCTGCACCTGATCGCAGCCAAAGCTGCGCAGCAGTGCCAGTTGCTCGGGGGTTTCGACCCCTTCAGCGACCACTTCCAGCTTGAGGTTGTGCGCCAGGTTGATCATGGCTGGCACCAGCTTGCGGTTCTCTTCGCGACTTTCCATGCCCCCGACAAAGCTTTTGTCGATCTTCAACAAAGCAATCGGCAGGCTGTTGAGGTGCACGAAGGAAGAGAAACCAGTACCAAAATCGTCCAGCGAGAACCTCACGCCGAGCCGCCCCAGCGCATCCATCGTCTGCTTGACCAGGTCGCTGCGCCGCATCACGGCGGTCTCCGTCAGTTCGAATTCCAGCCACTGCGCCTCCACCCCGCGCTCACTAATCAAACGGCTGAGGGTGGAGAGCAACTGGCTGTCCTGAAATTGCCGAAACGACAGGTTGACCGCCATGTGCAGCGGCGCAAACCCGTGCTCGCGCAGGGCTTGCATGTCGCGCAGCGCCCGGGAAATCACCCAATAGCCCAAGGGCACGATCAACCCGCTTTGCTCGGCCAGCGGCACAAACTCGCTGGGGGCCAACAGGCCGCGTTCACCGTGACGCCAGCGCACCAGCGCTTCAAGGCCGACAATCTGCCGGGTGCCCAAGTCCAGGCGCGGCTGATAATGCAGCTCCAGCTCGTCGCGGCGCAGGGCGCGGCGTAACTCGCTTTCAAGGTCTGCGAGGCTGCGGGCGTTGCGGTTGATACGTTCATTGAACAGGTGAAACGTACAGCCTTGCGTGCTCTTGGCCTGTTGCATGGCGATATGCGCATGCCACATCAACGGATCGGCCCCCGCGTTGGCCCGCGCATGGGCGATGCCGAGGCTGCAACCGATCAACAGGCTTTCGCCGTCAATCCAGTAAGGCTCGGCCAGCGCTTCGGTAATACGTTCAGCGATCTGCTCGGCCCGCTCGGGTGCGCGGCGGGTATCGATCAACAAGGCGAACTCATCGCTGCCCAGTCTGGCCAACTGATCGCCCGCTTCCAGCTGACTTTTGAGCCGGGCCACCACTTGCAGGATCAGGCGATCCCCCGCTTGATGGCCGAGGGCGTCATTGGCGTGGCGAAAGTTGTCCAGGTCCAGATGCCCGAGGGCGATGCCGCGGCCTTCGCTTTCGGCCAGGCGCACGGCCAGCAAGGTCTGAAAGCCCTGGCGGTTGGCGATGCCGGTCAGCGGATCTTCTTCGGCCAGGCGCTGCAAGGTGTGTTCGAGCACACCGCGCTCGCGCACATGGCGCAGGCTGCGCCGCACGACATCGGTCGTCAGGTTGGGCGCGACGAACCAGTCGCTGACACCTTGCGGCGAGACGTCAGGTTCAGCCTCCAGCAGCAGGATCGTCGCGAGTCGGCAGCGGCCGGGTGCGGGTTGTAGACCCGGGGTTGTGAGCAGCAATGCATTGCGGTCGTTTTCGAACAGATAACTGACCGACTCCCAATTTGGCGCGCACACAAGAACAGCAACGGTTTTTATGGGCGCCAGACACTCGCGCAACAACGCTGCCCAAGAAGGCTCTTCGGCCAATAGCAGCAAACGCAAGGGTTCGACAGGCGTAGACAAGCTGGCTCCCTAGACTCTGCAGTAATTTCAGGCGGTGGGCATTATGACGCGCCAACGATCATTGGCAAATGACATTGGTTATCAAATACAGGTTGGCGGCCTACATCGAACGTTAGCCGCAAATTCGCCCGGCATCCTGCGCGAAAGTAACAAAAGCAGCAAATTTAGACAGAGTGCTACGTCACACTGTCGCAGAGTGGCAGCAATATTTGCTCAGCCTGTTAAAATGCTCGCCCTTTTCAGATACGACCCCCTGACTCGTCATGTCCCGACTCAATCCCCGGCAGCAAGAAGCCGTGAGCTACGTCGGCGGCCCTCTTTTGGTGCTCGCCGGCGCGGGCTCGGGCAAAACCAGCGTGATTACCCGCAAAATCGCGCACCTGATCCAGAACTGTGGCATCCGCGCCCAGTACATCGTCGCCATGACCTTTACCAATAAGGCGGCGCGCGAGATGAAGGAGCGGGTCGGCACATTGCTCAAAAAGGGCGAGGGCCGAGGCCTGACGGTGAGTACGTTCCACAACCTGGGGCTCAATATCATCCGCAAGGAGCATGCGCGGCTGGGCTACAAGCCGGGTTTTTCGATCTTTGACGAAGCGGACGTCAAAGCGTTGATGACCGACATCATGCAGAAGGAGTACGCGGGCGACGACGGGGTCGATGAAATCAAGAACATGATCGGCTCGTGGAAAAACGACCTGATCCTGCCCGCCAAAGCCCTTGAAGACGCCCGCAACCCCAAAGAGCAGACGGCGGCTATCGTCTACACCCACTACCAGCGCACGCTCAAGGCGTACAACGCAGTGGACTTTGACGACCTGATCCTGTTGCCAGTGAAGCTGTTCGAAGAACACGCCGACATCCTCGAAAAGTGGCAGAGCAAGGTCCGTTACCTGTTGGTGGACGAATACCAGGACACCAACGCCAGCCAGTACTTGTTGGTCAAGTACCTGATCGGCACGCGCAACCAGTTCACCGTGGTGGGCGATGACGACCAGTCGATTTACGCCTGGCGCGGCGCCCGCCCGGAAAACCTGATGCTGCTCAAGGACGATTACCCGTCCCTGAAAGTGGTGATGCTGGAGCAAAACTATCGCTCCACCAGCCGTATCCTGCGTTGTGCCAACGTGCTCATTTCCAACAACCCGCACGCGTTCGAGAAACAACTGTGGAGCGAGATGGGCCATGGCGACGAAGTGCGGGTCATTCGCTGCCGAAACGAAGACGCAGAAGCCGAGCGTGTGGCGGTTGAAATCCTCACCTTGCACCTGCGCACCGATCGGCCCTACAGCGACTTTGCGATCCTCTATCGCGGGAACTATCAGGCCAAACTGATTGAGCTGAAATTGCAGCACCATCAGATTCCGTATCGTCTGTCCGGTGGTAACAGCTTCTTCGGGCGTCAGGAAGTCAAAGACCTGATGGCTTACTTTCGCTTGATCGTGAACCCGGATGACGACAACGCCTTCCTGCGGGTGATTAACGTGCCGCGCCGGGAAATCGGTTCCACAACCCTGGAAAAACTCGGCAACTACGCCACAGAGCGCAAAATTTCGATGTACGCCGCTACCGACGAAATCGGCCTTGGCGAACACCTGGATACCCGTTACACCGACCGGCTGGCGCGCTTCAAGCGCTTTATGGACCGCATCCGCCAGCAGTGCGCGGGTGAAGACCCGATCGCCGCGCTGCGCAGCATGATCATGGACATTGATTACGAGAACTGGCTGCGCACCAACAGTTCGAGCGAGAAAGCGGCGGATTACCGCATGGCCAACGTCTGGTTTTTGGTCGAGGCGTTGAAAAACACCCTCGAAAAAGACGAAGACGGCGGCATGACCATCGAAGAGGCCATTGGCAAGTTGGTGTTGCGCGACATGCTCGAACGCCAGCAGGAAGAGGAAGACGGCGCCGAAGGCGTGCAGATGATGACCTTGCACGCGTCCAAAGGCCTGGAATTTCCCTATGTGTTCATCATGGGCATGGAAGAAGAAATCCTGCCGCACCGTTCCAGCATTGAAGCCGACACCATTGAAGAAGAACGGCGCCTGGCCTACGTCGGGATTACCCGCGCACGTCAGACGCTGGCGTTTACCTTTGCCGCCAAGCGCAAACAGTACGGCGAGATCATTGATTGCGCGCCTAGCCGCTTTCTGGATGAGCTGCCCCCGGACGATTTGGCCTGGGAAGGTAACGACGACACCCCTACCGAAGTCAAAGCGGTTCGCGGAAATACGGCATTGGCCGATATACGCGCCATGCTTAAACGCTAAAATCGACTATTTTTCACTCTACCTTCAGCGCATAAGCGCTATTTGAGGACGTTACGTTGGAAGCACTGCACAAGAAAATTCGCGAAGAAGGCATCGTGCTTTCCGATCAGGTTTTGAAGGTCGACGCCTTTTTGAACCATCAGATCGATCCGCAATTGATGAAAGAGATCGGCGACGAGTTCGCGCGTTTGTTCAAAGATGCGGGCATCACCAAGATCGTCACCATCGAAGCGTCGGGCATTGCCCCTGCGGTGATGACGGGCTTGAACCTGGGCGTGCCGGTGATTTTCGCCCGTAAGCACCAGTCGTTGACCCTGACTGAGAACTTGCTGACGGCGACCGTTTATTCGTTCACCAAGCAGACCGAAAGCACCGTTGCGATCTCGCCGCGTCACCTCAAAAGCACCGACCGCGTGCTGGTGATCGACGACTTCCTGGCCAATGGCAAAGCTTCGCAGGCCCTGATTTCGATCATCAAGCAAGCCGGTGCGACCGTTGCGGGCCTGGGCATCGTGATCGAGAAGTCGTTCCAGGGCGGCCGCGCCGAACTGGACGCCCAGGGTTATCGCGTTGAGTCGCTGGCACGGGTCAAGTCCCTGACTGACGGCAAAGTGACCTTTATCGAGTAAGGCGCTGCTTTTTAGCGGCTGGCCACGGCAGTGCGCCGCCAGCGGCTAAAAAGCGTGCGTGCCTGCGTTGTTTCAGCGCGGCTTGGCGGTTGCCTGTAAGCCCGCCAGCAGCAACCGTTGATACAACTCTTCGCGCAGGCCATTGGGCGTGGCCAGTTGCATGCGTTCCAGGTGTTCCGGGAAGGCGTGGGGTGCCGGAGCGTCCAGGGTGGCTTTGCCCAGTTCATAGATCTGCGTGAGTTTGAATTTGCTCTTGAGCCAGTTCAGGGCTCGCAGCAGGTCTTGCTCCTGCGCGCTGAAATCACAGCCCAGCGGGTACTCCGGGAACAGGTGCGGATGGCGTCCCGCAATGGCCTGCAAGCGCTCCGGGCTGTTGTTGGCGAAGCGCGGATCAAGGCAAAAGTCGTTGGGCAGCTTGCCGATGTGCTGAGCCTGCTCGATCAGTTCGGTCTGAAAGCGTGAGTCCGTGATGTTGAGCAAGGCTTCGATGACTTTGCGGTCTGTCTTGCCGCGCAAATCAGCGATGCCGTATTCGGTGATCACGATGTCGCGCAGGTGGCGCGGGATGGTGCAGTGGCCATATTCCCAAACGATGTTGGAGCTCACCTCCCCGCCCGATTCGCGCCAGCTGCGCAGGATGATGACCGAGCGCGCGTCATGCAGGGCGTGCCCCTGTGCGACAAAGTTATATTGCCCGCCCACGCCGCTGAGCACGCGGCCGTCTTGCAGTTGGTCGGCCACCCCGGCGCCGAGCAGGGTCATGGTGATCGCGCTGTTCATAAAGCGCGCGTTTCGGCGTTGCAGGCGCTTTAGTGCTTCGTCGCCGTACAGCTCGTTGATAAAGCTGATGGCCGTCATGTTGAATTCGCTGCGTTTGCTGTGCGGCACTTCCCTCAGGCGTTGGTAAAAACTGGCAGGGCCGAGGATGAAACCGCCATGCACGCACACGCCGTCGCTGTGCTGGCTTTCGTCCAGGGTGCCGGCGTTGGCGAGCGCCTGACGTTCGGCGTCGGGATACACGTTGCGGCGCACGATGCCCGCGTCCACCAGCACCATCAGCCCGTGTACAAACATTTCACTGCAACCGTACAAGCCTTGGACGAAAGGTGCGATGCCCCCCTCTGCTTCGATCAGAGCGTGCCAAGGGCTTATGTCCAGGTCGTCGAGCACGGCGCGATAGCCCGAATTGTCAGCCTGACGCGCCAATAAGGCGGCCACCAGCGCATCACCCATAGCGCCAATTCCGATTTGCAACGTACCACCATCACGCACCAGGGTACTGGCGTGCAGGCCAATAAAGTGGTCTTGCAGGCTCACGGGCATATTGGGGGTGGAGAACAGCGTCGTGCGCTCCTCCTCATCGATCAGCAGGTCAAAATCCTCGGCGTTCATCTCGGCGTCGCCGGGCATGAACGGCAGGTCGCAGTGCACGTGGCCCAGCATCAAGATAGTCTCGCCTGCGGCCCGGCGCTTGGCGATCATCGGCAACAGATCAAGGGTGATATCGGGGTTGCAACTCAGGCTCAGGCGGCTGGCATCCTGCGGATCACGGGCAATGAGCTGCGCCACCAGATTCAAGCCGTTGGCGTTAATGTCGCGCGCGGCGTGGCTGTAATTGCTGCTGACATAGTCTTGTTGAGCTGCCGGGCTGTTGAGCAGACTGCCCGGCTGCATGAAAAATTGCTCGACGCGGATGTTGTCCGGCAGGCTATTGCGGTGCAGGTCTGCGAGGTAGTCCAGCTCAATGTAGTCGCCAAACACCCGCTCAATAAACGGTTCCAAAAACTGCCTCTGCAGGCCTTCGCCCAGCGGCGGACGGCCGAGGCTGAGGGCGGTATAAATCGTCAGTCGGCGTTCGGGCAGTTGCCTGATGCGTTGGTAGAGCGCGTTGACGAAGCGATTGGCCTTGCCCAGACCCAGCGGCAAACCCAAGTGAATATGCGAGGGAAGCCGCGCCAATACGTCATCGACTGCGCGCTCGATTGAACAGGACTGCACCATCTGATCCTCCAAAACCATCCATGTGTAGGGATGTGACTGAGCGTGACGGGTGTTGGTTGCAATGGCCAAGACTAACCCCGCCTGGCCTTCTCGGGACAGAACTAGCGGGTTAACGTCAGCCGTGATGTTCGTCGGTTTCCGGCAAGCGCACGTTGATCGAAACATACACAGGCGCACGGTGCGCAAGCCCCGGAAACCACACGATTGCGTCCTGATAGTCAGGGGGGTAGACGGGGTTGACCAGTATCTTGTCAGCCTGTTCGGAGGGCGGAAACACCCAGGCGGCCGGTTTGAGCGAAGCCCCTTCGAGGCGCGCAAGGGGGGCGATGGACGACGGGTCGGGGGTGGGTTTCCAGCTTATTTCAAGGCCGTTGCCCACGTGGGCGATCCGTTGTTCATCGTGCGCCTGGGCCGCGATGACGGGGACGCGTTGCCATTCGGACTTGGTGCCGGTATAGAAACCGTAGGCGCTGATGGAACCGTCTTGCAACTGTTTGACGGTCAATCGCACACGGGTATTGCCGTCAGTCAGTTGGCCATATTGCTCGTGACGGTAGAACGCACTGTCGCCTGAATTGGTGCTGGGCATCAGCACGGTGACGACGACCCGGCTTCGCGGTGGGGCCTTCACCGACAAGCTGCCCTGCAGGCGTGCGGCAAACAGCCTGGCGCTGATAGAGCCCCCAATCCAGTGCAAGGCCGCGGGGGCACAGGCGGTGTGGGTTTGAGTGCCCAGCACGGCAAATTCGCCGTACTGGGTCAGCGCTTCTACGGGTACGAACGCGTTGTAATTGCTGAAATCCATCAGCCCGTCTGGCAACGCACAAGATTTTGCGAACACGCTGCCCCGTGCCATCCCTTCTTGACGTGCGGGTTCGGTGATGGCCGAGACAGCTTTGCGTTGCTGGGTGCAGGCGGCACATTGGCAACGGGAATGAGGTGAGGCAACACAAGTTTCGTACACAGGCATGAGTCGCTGTATGGGTGTGTCGCGATGCTAGCGACATGCCGGTACGGGGCATGTAGGAGAATTCTGAGTTTTCTGAGCGGTTTGTAACTTGGTCTTTCGGCCGTGCGGCGTAAGGTCAGTGCGCAGTACTCAAACGGCAGGCACAAAAAAACCGCCCATCAGCGGCTTTTTTGCAGGAGTTCGGCTTATTTCAAACCGGACATCTTCTGGATGGCGCCTTTCAGGTCTTCATCGGAGCAAGTGCTGCATGTGCCTTTAGGCGGCATGGCGTTGATCCCGGTGATGGCCTTGGCCAGGATGCCGTCGAGGCCGCCCTGGTGGTCTGCGCGTTCTTTCCAGGCAGCGGTGTCACCGATTTTCGGTGCGCCCAACAGGCCTGTGCTGTGGCATGCGCTGCAATGCTTGGCAATGATGTCATCTGCTGACATACCGCCGCCGCCACCAACTGAAGCTGCAACGTCCATCCCTTTGCATTCCTGGCCTTGAATACAGACTTTACCCACTGGCTCAAGACGTTTTGCGATGTCATCGTTCGTCGTTGCTTGAGCGTTGACTGCCCAAAGGGCCACTACTGCTGCTGGTACGGCCAGCATTTTCATAATTAGGTTCACGCGTTCACCCTCAATGGTGGCTAGTCACGCCCACAACCACGGTTTCGCGGGCGGGCGAAAGTATAACGGTTAGCCCGCCACTCTGAAACAACCCTAAAGTAGAAGGGGTCTTATAAGTGGCGAAATGCAACGTGGGTAGCCTCTGCAGGGCATGCAGGGCGCCTCTTTTCTTAGAAATTCGCCGGGGTAGCTGCGCTGATTAGTCGCGCTGCGACGTCGAACGGGTTGCGAAAACGGTGCGGCTTGGAACTCTCGAAATAGTAGCTGTCACCTGCCTCCAGCACGAACGTCTCAAGACCTACGGTCAATTCAAGACGACCTTCCAGCAAAATGCCGGTTTCCTCACCGTCGTGGGTCAGCATTTCGTCGCCGGTATCGGCGCCCGGCGGGTAGATTTCGTTCAGGAAGGCAATGGCCCGGCTGGGGTGCGCGCGGCCGACCAGTTTCATGGTCACTGCACCGTCTGAAATGTCGATCAGCTCATTGGCTTTATAGACAATCTGAGTCGGTGTTTCTTGAAGGATTTCTTCGGAAAAGAACTCGACCATCGACATCGGGATGCCGCTCAGCACTTTTCTCAGCGAACTGATCGAAGGGCTGACACTGTTCTTTTCGATCATCGAAATGGTGCTATTGGTGACGCCCGCGCGTTTGGCGAGTTCACGCTGAGATAGCCCTTTCAGTTTGCGGATGGATTGCAGTCGTTCACCGACGTCCAATGCGGGAGCCTCCTGGGGTTCAGATTTAGGTCGAGTTGGCGCCATCATGGCGATAGCGTTCAGTATTTACAACACTTCGACTTCAATCCTGCGCAACCGTTTGGCTCCTGGTTTGGAAGTTCTGCCATCAGCTCCCGGAATAGAGGCGTGGCACGCGTTTGAGGTTGCAAAAAATCTGGTAAGGAATGGTTTCAGCATGGGCCGCCACTTCACTGGCGAGGATGTTTTTGCCCCACAGTTCGACGCTAGAACCCAAACCCGCTTGCGGCACATCGGTCAGGTCGATGCACAGCATGTCCATCGACACGCGGCCCAGCAGTTGGCTGCGTTGCCCGCCCACCCAAACAGGCGTGCCCGTGGGTGCATGACGTGGGTAACCGTCTGCGTAGCCCATGGCTACAACGCCGATGCGCATGGGGCGGTCGGTGATGAATCGGGCGCCATAGCCCACAGGTTCGCCCGCTGGCAATTCGCGCACGCAGATGACCTTGGATTCCACTGTCATGACCGGCTGCAAACGCTCAGCCAGTGCCTGAGCCTCTTCGAACGGGGTGCTGCCATAGAGCATCAGGCCAGGGCGTACCCAGTCGCTGGGCACATTCGGCCATCCCAGGACAGCGGGTGAATTGCGCAGGCTCACTTCAGCGTCCAATTGAGCGCGGGCCGCTTCAAATACAGCCACCTGTTCTTCGCTGCGGCCGCATCCCAGTTCGTCTGCGCGCGAGAAGTGGCTCATCAACACCACCTTGGCAACGTTGGGGCTGGCGAGCAAACGTTGGTAAGCCGTCTGAAAGTCGGCCGGATGCAGCCCGACGCGGTGCATGCCGGTGTCAAGCTTGAGCCATACGTTGATGGGTCTGGCGAGCGCGCTGTCGAGGATTTCCTCAAGTTGCCACAGCGAATGCACCACGCACCACAGGTCGTGCTCGACGATCAGCGGCAATTCGTCCTGCGCGGTGAAAAAGCCTTCCAGCAGCAGGATCGGGGCACGGATGCCAGCATCGCGCAGCTCAAGGGCTTCTTCGATGCAGGCAACCGCAAAGCCATCCGCCTCGTCCTCCAGCGCCTGCGCGCAGCGTACGGCGCCATGGCCGTAAGCATCGGCCTTGATTACGGCAAGGGCCTTGGCCCCCGTCACTTCGCGGGCCAATTGGTAGTTATGACGCAGGGCTTGAAGGTCGATCAGGGCACGGGCTGGACGCATGGCGGGCTTCTAACGGCTAATGAATAAAAAAACGGCGCAACCCGCAGCGTTAACTGCCACCTGCGCCGCAAGAGGGACTGTTACTAAGGAGCACAACATTTATGGCAGCGCTGCGATCACCGACAGCTCAACCAAGATTTCGGGTTCGCACAGCTTGGCTTCAACGGTGGCACGGGCGGGCTGCACGCCTTTGGGCAACCATTGGTCCCACACCGTGTTCATTCCGATGAAATCAGCATCGATGTCCTTCAGGTAGATGGTCACTGACAGGATGTGATTCTTGTCGGTGCCTGCCAAATCCAGCAGGCGCTCGATGTTAACCAGCGTTTCACGGGTTTGCTGCTCGACACTCGCATTCATGTCATCGCCGACTTGACCGGACAGGTAGACGGTCCCGTTGTGGACGACGATCTGGCTCATGCGTTCATTGGTGAGCTGGCGCTGGATTGCCATGTTTAGCAGTCTCCTGAGGGTTGCCGTAACGCGAAATGTCGAGGCCTTCGGTGCTGATTTGCGGCGTTTTCTTCGCCATGACATCGGCCAGATAACGGCCGGACCCGCACGCCATGGTCCAGCCCAGTGTGCCGTGGCCGGTGTTCAGGAACAGGTTCTTGAACGGGGTCGCGCCTACAATCGGTGTGCCGTCTGGCGTGGTTGGACGCAAGCCGGTCCAGAAGCTGGCCTGGCTCAAGTCACCGCCCCGAGGATAAAGGTCGTTGACGATCATCTCCAGGGTTTCACGCCGGCGCGGATTAAGCGACAGGTCAAAACCGGCGATCTCAGCCATGCCGCCAACGCGGATGCGGTTGTCGAAACGGGTGATCGCGACTTTGTAGGTCTCGTCGAGAATGGTCGAAGTCGGGGCCATGTCCGGGTTGGTAATCGGGATGGTCAGCGAGTAACCCTTGAGCGGGTAAACCGGGGCTTTGATGCCCAGCGGCTTGAGCAACTGCGGCGAGTAGCTGCCAAGCGCCAGCACGTAACGGTCGGCAGTTTCGAGTTTGCCGTCGATCATCACGCCGTTGATGCGATCGCCCGCGTAGTCGAGACGCTGAATGTCCTGGCCGAAACGGAATTCCACGCCCAGATTTTTCGCCATTTCCGCCAAGCGGGTGGTGAACATCTGGCAGTCGCCCGTCTGGTCATTCGGCAAGCGCAAGGCCCCGGCCAGAATGTCGGTGACACTGGCCAGCGCAGGTTCAACGCGGGCAATGCCATCGCGGTCGAGCAGTTCGTAAGGAACGCCCGATTCCTTGAGGACGGCAATGTCTTTAGCCGCGCCATCGAGTTGCGCCTGGGTGCGAAACAGTTGAGTCGTTCCCAGGTTGCGAGCCTCGTAGGCAATGCCGGTTTCGGCGCGCAGTTCATCGAGGCAGTCACGGCTGTACTCGGACAGACGCACCATGCGCTCTTTGTTTACCGCATAACGGCTGGCGGTGCAGTTGCGCAGCATCTGCGCCATCCACAGGTATTGGTCGATATTGGCGGTGGCTTTGATGGCCAAAGGTGCGTGGCGTTCGAGCAGCCATTTCATGGCTTTGAGCGGCACGCCCGGGGCTGCCCACGGTGAGGCATAACCTGGAGAAACCTGGCCTGCGTTGGCAAAGCTGGTTTCCATTGCAACGGCGGGCTGACGGTCGACCACGACCACTTCAAAGCCGGCTCGGGCCAGATAATAGGCGCTGGCAGTACCAATTACGCCGCCACCCAATACCATAACTCGCATATTTATATCCCTCATCGCGGCCAGCCGCAGACGTTTATTGTTCAAAGCGAAGATGGGCGCAGTATATGAACCATTGGCTAGTGGAATTCACTGTATAAATGGCTATATTTGGCGACAATTCTCGGCTAAAACGCTTTTGACAAAGGAGATTCTCCTATGCGTACAAATCACCAAACAAAGCGTGAATTGGACAAGATTGATCGCAACATTTTGCGCATCCTGCAGGCCGACGGGCGCATCTCGTTTACCGAGCTGGGGGAGAAGGTGGGGCTGTCGACCACGCCGTGCACCGAGCGGGTGCGCAGGCTGGAGCGCGAAGGAATCATCATGGGCTACAACGCCCGCCTCAACCCGCAGCATTTGCAGGGCAGTTTGCTGGTATTCGTAGAAATCAGCCTCGACTACAAATCAGGCGACACGTTTGATGAGTTCCGACGTGCCGTGCTGAAACTTCCCCATGTGCTGGAGTGCCATTTGGTGTCAGGCGATTTTGACTATTTGGTGAAAGCGCGCATCAGTGAGATGGCGTCTTATCGCAAATTGCTGGGGGATATTCTGTTGAAACTGCCCCACGTGCGCGAATCCAAAAGTTACATCGTGATGGAAGAAGTCAAAGAAAGCCTGAACCTGCCGATCCCGGATTGACCGGAACAGTACAGGGGCGAGCGTTTAAACCAGCACTTGCCGCGTGGTGGCGATGTATTCATGCACGAGCTTTTCAGCGCTTGGGTGAATCATCTCCACAGGGCGCCGGCCATTGGGGCACGGCAATGTCGGGGTGGTGCCGAACAGGCGGCAAATCAGAGGGCGCTCCTCATACACGGTGCAACCATCAGGCCCCAAGTGAACGCAGTTCAGTTCGTCCATGGCTGCTTCCTGTTCGGCTGCCGTTTTGCGCGGCAGGCGTGCCATTTCTTCGGACGAGGTGGTCACGGGCCCGCAGCAGTCGTGGCAGCCCGGTACGCATTCAAACGACGGGATTTGCTGCCTGAGAAAGCGGATTTTGTGACTGTTACAGCTCATTCAGCGCCTACCGATGTTCAAAAGGCCACAGAGTCTGCCTGAAAAGCCCTGCCCTAGACAGCGCCGTCCAGCTGTTCTTGCCCCATGGGAATGGCACGGCTTATGCTCCGTCAAATTTTCCAAACACAAATAATCAGGATCCCGCACATGAACGCCCCTGTTCAGCGCAGCCAGCACACCACTTCTTATTACGCCGCCAGCAGCTTGCCGCAGCCTGACCATCCAGTGCTGCAAGGTGAGAGGGTGGCCGATGTGTGCGTGGTGGGTGGGGGCTTTTCGGGGCTCAATACCGCGCTGGAACTGGCCGAGCGTGGCATGAGCGTGATCCTGCTCGAAGCACATAAGATCGGCTGGGGTGCCAGCGGTCGCAACGGCGGGCAGTTGATTCGCGGCGTGGGCCACGGCCTTGAGCAGTTTGAAGGCATCATCGGCAAAGACGGCGTGCGGCAGATGAAGCTGATGGGGCTTGAAGCAGTGGAAATCGTTCGCCAGCGCGTAGAACGATTCAATATTGACTGCGACCTGACTTGGGGCTATTGCGACCTCGCCAACAAGCCTCGCGACCTTGAGGGGTTTGCCCAAGAGGCTGAAGAACTGCGCGCGCTGGGCTATCGCCATGAAACCCGTCTGCTGCAAGCCCATGAAGTGCGCAGCGTGGTGGGTTCTGACCGGTATGTGGGCGGGTTGATTGACATGGGCTCTGGCCATTTGCACCCGCTCAACCTGGCTTTGGGTGAAGCCGCCGCTGCAGCGCAGTCAGGCGTACAGCTGTTTGAACATTCAGCCGTGACCCGCATTGATTACGGCCCGCAAGTGCGGGTTCACACAGCCCGGGGATCAGTGCGTGCCAAGAGCCTGGTGCTGGGGTGTAACGCCTACCTGAAAGACCTCAACCCGCAATTGAGCGGTAAGGTGCTGCCCGCAGGCAGTTACATCATTGCCACCGAGCCGCTGAGCGAAGCGCAGGCTCACGCGTTGTTGCCGCAAAACATGGCGGTGTGCGATCAACGCGTGGCGCTGGACTACTACCGCCTTTCCGCCGACCGACGCCTGTTGTTCGGCGGTGCCTGCCACTATTCGGGACGCGACCCACAAGACATCGCGGCCTACATGCGCCCCAAAATGCTGGAAGTGTTCCCGCATCTGAGCGATGTACGCATCGACTATCAGTGGGGCGGGATGATCGGCATTGGCGCTAACCGGTTGCCGCAGATCGGCCGCTTGCCGGATCAGCCGAACGTGTACTTCGCTCAGGCATATTCCGGGCATGGCGTGAACGCCACGCATTTGGCGGGCAAGCTGCTGGTCGAAGCCATCAGCGGGCAACACAGCGATGGCTTCGACCTGTTCGCCAAGGTGCCAAACATCACCTTTCCCGGCGGCAAGTACCTGCGCTCTCCCCTGCTGGCACTCGGGATGCTGTGGCACCGTCTCAAAGAGTTGCGTTGAGCGCGCAGGTTACGAGCGCCAAAACGGCTTGCAACCTTCGTGTTGCGCCATGGCACGGCTCAGCCCTATGTCGCGCAATTGCTGATCGTCCATCGACAGCAGTACGCGGCGTGTGCGTGAACGGTGCCAAAACAGGCCCCAACGACTGAGCCCGACCGGGGCGCCGGCCCGTTTGAAAACTTCATGCTCTTCTTGCAGTTGCGGGCCGTGCAGTGTCAGGCGGACATCGCTCATACCATTCATCTTCAGGTTCCTTTTGGCTCGATGGCTACGTGTCAAAAGGATGGCCCCGAACATAAAACCATGACAGATTCAGGGAACTGTTTTTGCTTGCATACAGATGCGGTCTTTTGGCGCTGAATGACCGAAAAATGCAGCATCTGAACTGGTTTTAACCTCCACCTCCTAGCCCAGAGTGCTGCCATGACCCTCTACGTCAACCTCGCCGACCTGATTGGTACACGGATCGAGCAAGGGTTTTATCGACCGGGCGATCGCCTGCCGTCAGTGCGTGCATTGAGTGCCGAGCACGGGGTTAGCTTGAGTACCGTGCAGCAGGCATACAGGTTGCTGGAAGACAACGGGTTGGCCTCGCCGCGTCCCAAGTCCGGGTATTTCGTGCCGATGGAGCGTGAACTGCCTGCATTGCCGGGCATGGGCAAGCCCGCCCAAAGACCGGTGGAAATTTCACAGTGGGAGCAAGTACTTGAGCTGGTGCGATCGGTGCCGCGCAAGGACGTGATTCAGTTGGGCCGCGGCATGCCTGATGTCACCACGCCGACCATCAAGCCGTTGCTGCGCAGCCTGGCGCAACTCAGTCGCCGTCAGGACTTACCCGGTCTGTATTACGACACCGTGTATGGCGTGCTGGCCCTGCGCGAACAGTTGGCGCGGTTGCTGCTCGACTCTGGCTGCCAGTTAGGGCCTGACGAACTGGTGATCACCACGGGGTGTCACGAGGCGCTGTCGTGCAGCATTCGCGCCGTGTGCGAACCGGGCGATATCGTAGCCGTAGATTCCCCGAGCTTTCACGGCGCCATGCAAACCCTCAAGGGGTTGGGCATGAAAGCGCTGGAGATCCCCACCGACCCGCTGACCGGCATCAGTCTTGAGGCCCTTGAGCTGGCGCTGGAACAGTGGCCCATCAAGGCTATCCAGGTGACGCCCAGCTGCAATAACCCCTTGGGATACATCATGCCCGAGCCCCGCAAGCGGGCTTTGGTGGCATTGGCACAGCGCTTCGATGTCGCGATCATTGAAGACGATGTCTACGGCGAACTGGCCTATACCTACCCTCGCCCGCGCACGATTAAATCCTTCGATGACGAAGGACGTGTCTTGCTCTGCAGTTCATTTTCGAAGACGTTGGCGCCGGGTTTGCGTATCGGTTGGGTCGCGCCGGGCCGCTACCTGGAACGGGTGCTGCACATGAAATACATCAGCACCGGCTCCACGGCGCCGCAGCCGCAACTGGCGATTGCTGATTTCTTGAAAAATGGACATTTCGAGCCGCACTTGCGCAAGATGCGTGCGCAATACCAGCGCAATCGCGACTTGATGCTGGGTTGGGTGAGCCGCTATTTTCCGCCGGGCACCCGTGCCAGTCGGCCTCAGGGCAGCTTTATGTTGTGGCTCGAACTGCCGGAGGCATTCGACACGTTGCGGCTTAATCGCGCGTTGTTGGAGCAAGGTGTACAGATTGCAGTGGGCAGCATTTTTTCGGCGTCGGGCAAGTACCGGAACTGTTTACGAATGAACTACGCGGCCAAGCCCACGTCCCAGATCGAAGACGCTGTACGCAAGGTCGGCATGGCGGTCAGCCAGTTGTTGTCAGAAAAACGTTAACTACCCTTGCGAAGATTGGATTGAGGTCAGCCCGTTGAAATCACTGTGCGCAGTTTTGCTGAGCGTCTTGCTGGGAGGCTGCGCCACGTTGGACGTGCACCGCGCGCCGAGTCAGGCCATCCCTGCAGCAGAGTCGTCCTTCGGGCGTTCCATTGAGCAACAGGCCGCGCCCTATCAGGGGCGCTCGGGTTTTCGCCTGCTGCCCAACAGCGGCGAAGCGTTTCGCGCGCGCGCCGAGTTAATTCGCAATGCGCAAACCAGCCTCGACTTGCAGTACTACATCGTGCATGACGGTTTGAGTACGCGGATGCTGGTCGATGAGTTGTTGAAGGCGGCCGATCGCGGCGTGCGCGTGCGACTTCTGCTTGATGACACGGCCAGCGACGGGCTCGACGAATTGCTGGCGACGCTCGCTGCGCATCCCAATGTGCAGATCCGGCTGTTTAATCCTTTGCAACTTGGGCGTAGCACTGGCGTGACGCGAGCCATGGGGCGGCTGTTCAACCTGTCGCGTCAGCACCGTCGCATGCACAACAAGCTGTGGTTGGCCGACAATAGTGTGGCCATTGTGGGCGGACGAAATCTGGGCGATGAGTATTTCGATGCCCAGCCCGACCTGAATTTCACCGATATTGATTTGTTGAGCGTCGGGCCGGTCGCTGAGCAGCTCGGGCACAGTTTCGACCAGTACTGGAACAGCGCGCTGAGCCAGCCCATCGGGGACTTTGTCCCGTCGCGCCTGTCCAGGCGAGAGCTGTCCAAAGCTAGAAAAGCTCTGGAAGCGTCACTCAGCCAGGCGCAACGGCGCAACCCGGCGCTCTATCAGCAACTGGCGTCGTACAAAACCAACCCGCAGCTGGCGGTCTGGCGCAAAGAGCTGATCTGGGCCTGGAACCAGGCCTTGTGGGATGCGCCGAGCAAAGTGCTGGCCAAGGATGAACCCGACCCACACTTATTGTTGACGACGCAATTGGCGCCGGATCTGGCGGGCGTAAACCAGGAGCTGATCCTGATTTCGGCCTATTTTGTGCCGGGAGAAACCGGCCTGGTTTACCTGACCGGTCGTTCCGACGCCGGTGTCGATGTACGTTTATTGACCAACTCGCTGGAAGCCACTGACGTCCCGGCGGTGCATGGCGGTTATGCCCCGTATCGCAAAGCGCTGCTGGAGCATGGGGTCAAGCTCTATGAGTTGCGTCGTCAGCCGGGCAGTACTGGTGGCAGCGGGCCGCATTTGTTCAAGACCAGCCTGAGCACCGATTCGAGCCTGCACAGCAAGGCGATGATTTTCGATCAGCAAAAGTCCTTTATCGGCTCATTCAATTTCGACCCGCGTTCCGGGTTGTGGAACACCGAAGTGGGTGTGTTGGTCGACAGCCCTGAGTTGGCGGCCGAGGCCCGCAAGCTGGCGTTGCAAGGGATGTCGCCAGCGTTGAGTTATCAGCCGGTGCTAGAGAACGGCAACATCGTCTGGCAGACCGAGGACAACGGGCAATTGCACACCTTGAAACGTGAGCCGGGCAACTGGTGGCGTCGGCTCAATGCCTGGTTCAGCAAAAGTGTGGGGCTGGAGAAGATGCTCTAGGCTGCCGACTGTTCGGCGCCAAACGCACCTTGGCGCAACACCAGAATCACCAGCCCGAACGCCCCGGCGGCCATGAATAAAGGCAACGCATGACCACTGACCCATTGGCTGCCCGCCCCTGCCGCCAGTGGGCCGATCAGGCAGCCGATGCCCCACAGTTGAGCGACGTGTGCATTGGCGCGCACCAGCGCATCGTCACGGTAACGTTCGCCGATCAGTATCAGTGACAACGTGAACAACCCCCCGGCGCTGGCGCCGAAAATCACCCACACCGGCCAGATCATCAAGGTATCGATCAGTAACGGCACTGCAAGGCTGGACAGCATCAGCAGCGCGGCGCATGCCGTGAACAATGAGCGGCGCGACACTTTGTCGGCCAAGGCGCCAATGGGCAGTTGCAGCAAGGCATCCCCGACAACCACGGTGCTGACCATTGCCAGCGCAATGTCGGTCGTGAACCCTTGGCGCAGGCAATACACCGGCAGCAGCGTCAGAATCATCGCCTCAAATGCTGCAAACAGCGCGACAGCCCACGCAATGGCAGGCAAACCGCGACAAAATTCGAGTAGATCGGTGAAGGTCACGCTGCAGGATTGCGTCACGGGTGCGCCATCGCGGCCCATCAGCAGCAACGGTGCAAGGGTCAGCAACGCTACGCCGATCCCAAAGCCGTAATCGTTTTCAGACCCCACCACCCCCAAGAGCAGCGGACCGGACAATTGGCTCAAGGCATACGCGCAGCCATACAGGGCGACCAGGCGGCCCCGCCATTGCTCGGTCACCAACTGGTTGATCCAGCTTTCGCCCAGAATGAAGATCATGGTGAGTATGACCCCGATCAACAGCCTCAACACCAGCCACACGGGATAACTGGGCAGCAAGGCCAGTAACCCGATGGACAGTGCGCCGCACCACAGGCACAAGCGCATCAGCCCTGGTGTGCCGAAGCGCGCTGCGAGCTTGCTGGCAATGCTGGCGCCGACCAGTACGCCAATGGCAGGCATGGCTGCCATCACGCCGATGGCAAATCCGCCGTAGCCCCAGTTTTCGAGGCGCAACGACACCAGCGGCATGCTGACACCCAGCGCGAGGCCGACGCTAAGAACCGAAGCCAGCACCGCAAAATATGTCGCCCAACGCATGGGTGTGCTCCTGTGGATCACGTGGTTTCTGGGTGTTCAAGCAACTGTGGGAGCGGGCAAGTCTGCGATGGGTATGCCTTAGGGCATGGTCATCGCGAGACACGCTCGCTCCCACAGGGGTGTTGCGACGGCGAAGGCCGGGTGTTACAGCTTGATCCAGGTGGATTTCAGCTCGGTGTACTTGTCGAACGCGTGCAGCGATTTATCGCGGCCGTTGCCCGACTGTTTGAAGCCACCAAACGGTGCTGTCATGTCGCCGCCGTCGTATTGGTTAACCCAGACACTGCCGGCGCGCAGCGCTTTGGCGGTCAAGTGAGCTTTGGAAATGTCCGCCGTCCAGACCGCTGCCGCCAAGCCGTAAGGCGTGTCGTTGGCTATCTGTATGGCTTCTTCGGCGGTGTCGAAGGTAATGACCGACAACACCGGGCCGAAAATTTCTTCCTGGGCGATTTTCATCGCGTTGCTCACGCCGTCGAAGATGGTTGGCTCGACATAAGTCCCGCCCGTCTCCTGAAGGATCTGGTTGCCCCCGGCGACCAGTTTGGCGCCTTCGGTGTGACCCGATTTGATGTACGACAACACCGTGTTCATCTGTTGTGTGTCGACCAGTGCGCCGACGGTGGTGGCCGGGTCCAGCGGGTTGCCCGGTTTCCAGCTTTTGAGGGCTTCGATCACCAGCGGCAGGAAGGTGTCCTTGATCGAGCGCTCGACCAACAGGCGCGAGCCCGCTGTGCAGACTTCGCCCTGGTTAAAGGCGATGGCGCTGGCCGCCGACTCGGCCGCCGCTTGCAGATCAGGTGCGTCGGCGAACACGATGTTCGGGCTTTTACCGCCTGCTTCGAGCCAGACGCGCTTCATGTTGGACTCGCCAGCGTACACCATCAGTTGCTTGGCAATTTTGGTGGAACCCGTGAACACCAGGGTGTCGACGTCCATGTGCAGTGCCAGCGCCTTGCCAACAGTGTGGCCGTAACCCGGCAAGACGTTGAATACGCCAGCCGGAATGCCTGCTTCGACGGCCAGTGCTGCGATGCGGATAGCGGTCAGCGGCGATTTTTCAGAGGGCTTGAGGATGACGGAGTTGCCCGTGGACAACGCAGGCCCGAGTTTCCAGCAGGCCATCATCAGGGGGAAGTTCCACGGCACGATGGCGGCGACAACACCGACCGGTTCGCGTGTCACCAGGCCCAGTTGGTTATGCGGGGTAGCGGCCACTTCGTCGTAAATCTTGTCGATGGCTTCGCCGCTCCAGCTCAGCGCGTTGGCGGCGCCGGGGACGTCAATACCCAGAGAGTCACTGATTGGCTTGCCCATATCGAGGGTTTCAAGCAGGGCCAGCTCTTCAGCGTTTTGCTTGAGCAGGCCCGCGAAACGGATCATGGTGGCTTTGCGCTTGGCCGGTGCCATGCGCGACCACACGCCCGAGTTGAAGGTGTTGCGCGCGTTTTCAACGGCGCGTTGAGCATCCGCGGCATCGCAGCTGGCAACCTTGCCCAGCAAACGGCCATCGACCGGGCTGAGGCACTCGAACGTTTCATTGGAGGCCGCGGCGGTGTATTCACCGTTGATGTAGGCGCGACCTTCGATTTTCAGCTGCTGGGCCCGTTGTTCCCAATCAGCACGCGTCAGGGTGGTCATTCGAGTGTCCTCCTCTTATTGATATACATGCACCACGGTTTTTCACGTGGCACGTCAGGAATGCTGTCCAATCCACCAATGTGTTCGGCACAAGACATGCGCCACCCTAAACCAGTGGCTGTGAGACTTTCAATATATTTGACACGCGTGTCGTAAACGGCATGGCTTGTTCGTTTTAATAAACATAGACTTTGGCCTTTATGGCCACACACACCGCAATTTCGGGGGGACAAGACCAATGAGCATCGAAACGATCGTCGATTTCAATACCGCCAACACCGAGGCCGTACGCTTTCGGCCAGCACCGGAGAAGGTGCTCAAAGGCGACCCGGAGCAAGTGATCCATAACCATTACGACAGCCCATGCGGGCAAATGAACGCCGGTGTGTGGGAAGGGGACGTGGGCCAGTGGAAGGTTAAATACACTGAGCATGAATACTGTGAAATTTTGCAGGGCGTTTCAGTTTTACGTGACGGGGAAGGTAATGCCAAAACCCTGAGAGCAGGCGACCGCTTTGTCATCCCGGCCGGTTTTCAGGGGACGTGGGAAGTGCTTGAGGCGTGTAGGAAAGTGTACGTTGTGTTCGAGAGCAAGCGCTGAATAGCACGAACTAGAGCGTTGCACAAAGCCCTGCCATTGATAATGGCAGGACTTTTTTGTGTTGCATTGAATGTGTAGGCGGTACAAGTTCAGTTACAGCTGAATGCCTGCCCTATTGAAAAATAGATCCAGACTTTGATGTATGCAGAGACCGATTATATACACCTGCATAAGGGCTGAATTCGCCCGTCACTTATCTAAATAGGGAAATAACATGACTACTTTAAGCGTTACAAAAAACACTGCACTGGCTGCCATTATTGCGTCGGTATTTGCGTCGGCACCGGCCATGGCAACGGAAGGTGGAAAGTGCAGGACTGATATTGCATACAATACCGTTATGCCCTTTGATGCCTCGCCTGTAATTTTCGAAGTATTGCGCAACATCTTTGAAGCGAAGGAAATTCGCGTCGAGCGCGAGGGCGTAGCCTATACCACAGAGTTCAATGAGAATCGCCTGAGAATCGGTGTAGGCGCGGATAATAAAGTGAGTTACTTCCGCTGCGGGTAATGGGCGTTGGTAAACGTTTAACAGGGTTGAAAGTTTGCGTTGAATTTTGCAAGGAAGTGAAATGAACACATTATTTAATATGAAAAAAACAGCCATTGCGTGTTTGCTCGTCTTGGGTGCTGGAAGCGTTCAGGCAGCGGCTTCTGAGAGTGAGCCAGGAAAATGCAGCCTGGACTTCGCCCTGCCCAAGATCCTGCATGCGGCAACCCCCGAGTTTGTAGAAATCATGCGCCAGCGTTCCGGCGCGACGGTTGTTCGTGTTGAAAGGCCCGGCGAAGGTTACACGAAGGAGTACAACGCTGATCGACTGCGCATCATCGTCAACCAAAACAACATTATTCAAGGTTATATGTGTGGTTGAGGGTGGCCTATGAAAAGCGCTCTGAAGTTGGAAAAAAGCTTTTGTGCAGATATTTACTGGAAAGGTAAAGATCAGACGCTGTATAAAGTCGCTGCCACCATGAACAATGAGACCGTTTTTAAAAATAACGACGGCTGGTTGTTTGCGGGTAAAGATAACTATACAAAGCGCTTAAGTAATGGCATGGTCTGGGACCGTTACTTGGTGGAGTTAAGTTTTTGGTTTGGTTGTTATGTCTTTGAGGATGGCCGGCACCTTTACCGTATCGCGGCTTTTACACGCCACCTCGAACAACCTGACGCACGTAATCACCGTTTCAATGGGCACCATGTCGATATTAGTAAAAACAGCTTTTTGGGGTTGTACGACGTCCATCCCGACTATATTCACGCTGATAGGTATTTAAATAAGTTGTTGTTTCAACTGGATAACATGGGCACGGATGTTTTGCGCATTGGCCAAGTTGTTGAACATGTGCAGTTGACCAGCCCTAACGGGCGCCAGGTTAACGTGGTGGACGACGAGGGTTACCCTTTACTGAATGAAAGCGGGGCGGGGACAGCGGGTTCGTTCACATTAAAAGTGCTTGAAGTGGGACAGAAATTTCCGTTTTCGGGATGAAATTTTTTACATCAAGTTCTGTTGGGTGCTGACTGCGGCATCATTCGCCTGCTGAGGTTTGCTGTGGCGTAAGCAACAAAAAAGGCCCGTATCGTGAGATGCGGGCCTTTTTCGTAAAGAAGAAAAATCAATTACTTGATTTTGGCTTCTTTGTAGATCACGTGCTTGCGAACCCGCGGATCGAATTTTTTGATTTCGATTTTGTCCGGAGTGGTGCGCTTGTTCTTATCAGTGGTGTAGAAATGGCCTGTACCAGCGCTCGACACCAAACGGATCAATTCACGCATGATTAGCTCCTTTAGATCTTGCCAGCACGGCGGATTTCGGCCAGCACGACAGTAATGCCACGCTTGTCGATGATACGCATGCCTTTGGCAGATACGCGCAGACGCACGAAACGTTTCTCTTCTTCAACCCAGAAGCGGTGATGCTGCAGGTTCGGCAGGAAACGACGACGGGTTTTGTTATTTGCGTGGGAAATGTTATTCCCAGTCACCGGACCCTTACCGGTAACTTGACAGACTCTCGACATGCCTCAGCCCTCTAAAACCACATGCCCAACCCGGCATGGGTTGGCCGCTTAATCTCTCAGTCATTTGGCGCTAGGCGCCGCGTTTCTTTAAGGGTCTTACCGGTTACGCCTACAAACGAAGGAACCGGGCCCCTAGAAAAGAGCGCTGCTTTATACCAGAAAGACTATTGAGCAACAACATGCAGTGTGATTTGCATTGATTGATAAAGGCGGCATTCTATCGACAATCCGCGCTAAAGCCTATGCCCTGTGGGCCCTTACCGCTCGTCGCTGGATGAAAGGTTTCAGGTCAGGATCGCAGCTGTTTGCGTTCAAGCGGCGTGTCGAGCTGCAGCACAATCTCCATGGCAAGTACTTAAAACACAGTGATTGGCCATTTCCCCTGCATCAATGAACCGTCACATGGGAACGAGTCGCGCTAAAAAGTAGTCATTTTCTCTATAGATCACTAGGGTAGGTCTTTTCCAGACTGCACCTGCAGATGGGCCAACGACTTGCCAAGGAAATCCCGCCATGCGCCTCGCTGCTGCCCCCTTATTGTTAACGTTTTGTCTGACGCCGCTGGCGCACGCCGCCACGTTGAGCGTGTGCACTGAGGCCAGCCCGGAAGGGTTCGATGTCGTGCAATACAACTCGCTCAGCACCACCAATGCCTCCGCGGACGTGCTGATGAACCGTCTGGTGGATTTTGACGCGCAGGCCGGGAAGTTAGTGCCCAGCCTTGCGCAAAGCTGGTCAGTGTCCGCTGACGGCCTTGTGTACGACTTTAAATTGCGCCCGGGCGTCAAGTTTCACAAAACCCCCTACTTCACCCCTTCGCGCGACTTGAATGCCGAGGATGTGCGTTTCAGTTTTGAGCGCATGCTTGATCCGGCCAACCCTTGGCACAAGGTTGCGCAAAGCGGCTTCCCTCACGCGCAGTCTTTGCAACTGCCTACACTGATTAAAAGCATCGAGACGCCGGACACGCAAACGGTTCGCTTCACCCTCTCCCATCCGGACTCAACCTTCCTGCCTGCCTTGAGCATGGGCTTTGCTTCCATCTATTCGGCCGAATATGCCGACAAACTGCTCAAGGCCGGCACGCCTGAACGGATGAACAGTCAGCCGATCGGCACCGGACCCTTTGTGTTCTCGCGCTTCCAAAAGGATGCCGTGGTTCGCTATAAGGCCAATCCTGATTATTTCTCTGGCAAGCCGAAGGTTGACGGGCTGATCTTCGCCATTACGCCAGATGCCAACGTCAGGTTGCAGAAGCTGCGGCGCAATGAGTGCCAGATCGCGCTCTCGCCCAAACCGCTGGATGTTGAAGCCGCAGCCAAAGATCCCTCGTTGAAAGTTGCGCAAACACCTGCATTCATGACGGCTTTCGTGGCGATTAACAGCCAGCATCCTCCGCTGGATAAACCCGAAGTGCGGCAGGCGATCAATCTGGCTTTTGACAGGGACACTTACTTGAACGCGGTGTTTGAAAACAGCGGGCAAGCGGCCAAGGGTGTTTACCCGGCAACCACCTGGAGCTACGCCAAGGATTTGCCGGAGTATCCCCACGACCCGCAAAAAGCTAAGGCGTTATTAGCCAAGGCCGGGCTCAAGGACGGCTTCAGTACAACGATCTGGACACGTCCGACAGGTAGCGTGTTGAACCCCAATCCAAGCCTGGGAGCGCAGTTGTTGCAAGCGGATCTGGCGAAGGTCGGGATTAAGGCTGATATTCGGGTGATCGAATGGGGCGAGCTGATTCGCCGCGCGAAAGCAGGCGAGCACGATTTGCTGTTCATGGGCTGGGCGGGTGACAACGGTGACCCGGACAATTTCCTGACGCCCCAGTTTTCCTGCGCTGCTGTGCAGTCCGGAACCAACTTTGCGCGCTACTGCGACAAGACGCTGGACAGTTTGATCAGTGAGGGCAAACGCCTGAGCGATCAGGACAAGCGCAGTGCGCTGTATCAGAAGGCTCAAGCGCAGATTCAGCAGCAAGCTTTGTGGCTGCCGCTGGCACATCCAACGGCCTACGCACTTACGCGTAAAGACGTACAGGGTTATGAGGTAAGTCCATTTGGCCGTCAGGATTTTTCGACAGTGAGCCTAAAGCCTTAGGCCTCACATCCAGCCATATTCGACCATGGACAGCGGCTCGCCTTCGCCGACAATGAAATGGTCAAGCACGCGCACTTCAATCAGGTCCAGCGCCTCTGTCAGGCGCTGGGTCAGCGTTCGGTCGGCTTCGCTGGGCTCGGGCACCCCTGAAGGGTGGTTGTGACAAAAAATCACGGCTGCAGCGTTATGCGCCAGTGCGCGCTTCACGACTTGCCGCGGGTACACGCTGGCGCTGTCGATTGAGCCTCTGAACAATACTTCAAACGCCAACATACGGTGTTTGGAGTCCATAAACAGGCAGCCGAACACTTCGTGGTGCTCGTGACGCAACAGCGATTTCAAGTAATCGCGCACGGCTTGCGGGCTCTCCAGCGCGGAGTCACGGCGCAAGCGTTCGGCCAAATGGCGACGGCCCATTTCCAGCACCGCCTGCAGTTGGCTGAACTTGGCGGGGCCTAGCCCAAGTTGACGGCAGAACGACCCCAGGTCAGCTTCCAGCAATGCTCGCAGGCTGCCGAATTCAGCCAACAAGTGACGTGCAAGATCCACCGCACTTTTGCCCGAAACGCCCGTGCGCAGGAAAATGGCAAGTAATTCGGCATCTGAAAGGCTAGCTGATCCCTGTTCTAAAAGTTTCTCCCGCGGACGCTCTGCTGCGGGCCAATCTCTAATGCTCATAACACCTCCATGTCAGTGGGCGCCGCTGTTCCATAGCAGGCGCTGTGTTATCTTAGCCCATCATTTTTGCGTGGCATTTGGCCATTTTCCGCGCAGTCATCATCGAACTAAAAAGGCAGGCCTATGCAGCGGCTGTATCGAAAACGCATTGTTTTGGGCGTCGGCGGCGGCATTGCTGCTTACAAAAGTGCAGAGCTGGTTCGCCGTCTGCTGGATCAGGGTGCTGAAGTACGGGTAGTGATGACCCGTGGTGGCAGTGAGTTCATCACCCCGCTGACCATGCAAGCCTTGTCCGGCCATCCGGTTCATCTGGATCTGCTCGATCCGGCAGCCGAGGCAGCCATGGGGCATATCGAGCTGGCCAAATGGGCGGATCTGGTGCTGATTGCGCCCGCCACAGCTGACCTGATTGCCCGTTTGGCCCAAGGTATCGCCAACGACTTGCTGACCACCTTGGTGCTCGCCACAGACGCAACGGTCGCCATCGCCCCCGCGATGAACCAGGCCATGTGGCGTGACCCGGCGACCCAGGCCAATACTCAGCTGCTGCAAACCCGTGGCCTAAAAGTGTTTGGGCCGGCTTCCGGCAGTCAGGCCTGTGGCGATGTGGGTTTTGGTCGCATGCTTGAGGCGGATGATTTGGTGAGCTGCGCCGCCGAATGCTTCCAGCGTCAGATTTTGACAGGCAAGCACGTGTTGATTACTGCCGGGCCGACCCAGGAAAACATCGATCCGGTGCGTTACATCACAAACCACAGCTCCGGGAAAATGGGCTTTGCCCTGGCCGAAGCGGCTGTGGAAGCCGGTGCCCGTGTGACATTGATTACAGGTCCCGTGCATTTGCCGACGCCGGATCGGGTCCACCGGATCGACGTGGTCAGTGCGCGTGACATGCTGGTCGCCTGCGAAGCCGCGATGCCTTGCGACATCTTTATTGCCTCGGCTGCGGTTGCGGATTACCGCCCGGAAGTGATTGCTCCGCAAAAACTCAAGAAAGACCCTACAAGTGGGGACGGCCTGTTGCTGCAAATGGTGCGTAACCCGGACATTCTCGCCACTATTGCCTCGCGCCCTGATCGTCCTTTTAGTGTCGGTTTTGCTGCCGAAACCGAACATTTGCTTGATTACGCCGCGCGCAAGCTGAAAGACAAAAACCTCGACCTGATTGTGGCCAACGATGTGGCTAACCCCAGCATTGGCTTCAATAGCGAGGAAAATGCGTGCAGCGTAATTGATCGCCAACTGCATGCCACCGTGTTTGCTCAGACCAGCAAGGGCAAGATCGCCCGTCAACTGGTCACTTTTATCGCCGAACGTCTGAACCAGGTTTAACTCGTATGCACGCTTTACAAGCCAAAATTCTCGATCCACGCATTGGCAACGAATTTCCGTTGCCGCAGTACGCCACTCCGGGCTCAGCCGGTCTCGACCTGCGCGCCATGCTCAAAGAAGACACCGTGCTTGAGCCCGGTCAAACCCTGTTGATCCCGACCGGTCTGTCGGTGTATATCGGCGATCCGGGCCTGGCCGCACTGATCTTGCCGCGTTCTGGCCTGGGCCATAAGCACGGGATTGTGTTGGGCAATCTGGTGGGATTGATCGACTCGGACTATCAGGGTGAGCTGATGGTTTCGTGCTGGAACCGTGGTCAAACCGCGTTCAACATCGCGGTCGGTGAGCGCATCGCTCAACTGGTGCTGGTGCCCGTGGTGCAAGCGCATTTCGAGTTGGTTGAAACCTTTGACGAAAGTCAGCGTGGCGCGGGCGGTTTTGGCCATTCAGGCAGCCTCTGACTATGCTGCATCGGGTCGGGCGCCCTGCCCGACCTTGATTAATCGCGTGGTAGTTCAGGATGAAATTCGCGCTCGTTTACTCCCCGTATTCCTTGCCTGATCGGATGGCGGCCCTTTGCCACAAGGGCGGTGATGCCAATTGGCCTCACGAACTCTCCCGTGAAAATGTCGTCCAAACCTGCAGTTTGCATTCGACCGCGTATGGTGCTCTGACGTTTATACGTCCTGCCACCGGGTCGGCATTTGTGTGCCTGAGTACTTCGGTGCATGCCCAAAATTCGATGAAAGTGGAGTATCCCTTCTAATGATCAGCCCAACTTCGGTCGCCCCTGCATTCCCTGACAGCATTTTTCGTGCTTACGACATACGTGGCGTAGTTCCGGAGACGTTGACCGCTGAAACGGCCTACTGGATAGGTCGCGCAATTGGCGCTGAAAGCCTGGCCAAAGGTGAGCCCAATGTGTCGGTCGGCCGGGATGGTCGTCTTTCTGGCCCAGCGTTGGTCGAGCGTTTGATTCAAGGGGTGGCTGACAGTGGCTGCCATGTCAGTGACGTGGGGCTGGTGCCGACGCCTGCGCTGTATTACGCAGCCAACGTGTTGGCTGGCAAGTCCGGTGTGATGCTTACGGGGAGTCATAACCCGTCGAACTACAACGGGTTCAAAATCGTGATTGCTGGCGACACGCTTGCCAATGAGCAAATTCAGGCATTGCATACGCGTCTCAAGACCAACGACCTGACATGGGGCGAAGGCAGCATCGCGAAAGTAGAGATTCTGAAACAGTACAGTGAGCAAATTACCCGTGACATCAAGCTGACAAAGCGTCTGAAAGTGGTCGTCGATTGCGGTAACGGCGCGGCGGGTGTGATTGCGCCACAATTGATCGAAGCCCTGAAGTGCGAAGTCATCCCATTGTTCTGTGAAGTGGATGGGCATTTCCCAAACCATCACCCGGACCCTGGCAAGCCGGAAAACCTGGTGGATTTGATCGCGAAGGTCAAGGAGGTCGGCGCGGATCTGGGCCTGGCATTTGATGGTGATGGCGACCGAGTCGGCGTGGTGACCAATACCGGAACCATGGTTTTTCCGGATCGCCTCTTGATGCTGTTTGCGCAAGATGTGCTGGGGCGTAACCCGGCGGCAGAGATCATTTTTGATGTCAAATGCACGCGCCGCCTGATTCCCCTGATCAAAGAATATGGCGGTCGTCCATTGATGTGGAAAACCGGTCATTCGTTAATCAAAAAGAAAATGAAGGAGACGGGTGCGTTGCTCGCGGGCGAAATGAGCGGGCACATCTTTTTCAAAGAGCGCTGGTACGGTTTTGATGACGGCATTTACAGCGCTGCGCGCCTGCTGGAGATCCTCAGCAACCGCAAAGAAACCGCTGAATCGGTATTTGCGGCATTCCCGAACGATATTTCTACGCCTGAAATCAATATCGATGTGACGGATGAGAGCAAATTCAGCATCATTAGCGCCCTGCACGATGCCCAATGGGGTGAGGCCGCTGAGCTGACCACCATTGATGGTGTGCGGGTCGACTACCCGCATGGCTGGGGCCTGGTTCGCGCATCCAACACCACGCCGGTGCTGGTGCTGCGATTTGAGGCGGATACCGAAGCCGAACTGCAACGTATCAAGGATGTTTTCCACGCCCAACTCAAGCGTGTGGCACCTGATCTCCAACTACCGTTTTGATCGACTTGTCCTACCGGAGCCCTGAATGACCCTCGAACGTGATGCCGCCTCCAACGTCGCCAAGGTTTTGTCCGAAGCGTTGCCCTACATTCGCCGCTATGTCGGCAAGACGCTGGTGATCAAATACGGCGGCAACGCAATGGAGAACGACGATCTGAAAACCGGGTTTGCCCGTGACATCGTGTTGATGAAGGCGGTGGGCATTAACCCGGTCGTCGTTCACGGCGGCGGTCCGCAAATCGGGGATTTACTCAAGCGACTGTCCATCGAGAGCCACTTTATCGATGGTATGCGCGTGACCGACGCGCAAACCATGGATGTGGTTGAAATGGTGCTGGGTGGCCAGGTCAACAAGGACATCGTGAACTTGATCAACCGCCACGGCGGCAGCGCGATTGGCTTGACCGGTAAAGACGCGGAGCTGATTCGCGCGAAAAAGCTGACAGTGACCCGTCAGACACCGGAAATGACTTCGCCTGAAATCATCGACATTGGTCACGTGGGTGAGGTGGTCGGGATCAACACTGACTTGCTGCACATGCTGACCAATGGTGATTTTATCCCGGTGATCGCGCCGATTGGTGTGGGTGCCAATGGCGAGTCTTACAACATCAATGCGGATTTGGTTGCCGGTAAAGTGGCGGAGGCGTTGAAGGCTGAAAAACTGATGTTGCTGACCAACATTGCGGGTTTGATGGACAAGCAGGGCAACGTGCTGACCGGTTTGACCACCTCTCAGGTGGATGACCTGATCGCTGACGGCACGATCTATGGCGGCATGCTGCCGAAGATTCGTTGCGCACTGGAAGCGGTACAAGGCGGAGTGACCACGGCGCACATCGTTGATGGTCGTGTGCCGAATGCTGTTTTGCTGGAAATCTTCACCGACACGGGTGTCGGTACGCTGATTACCAACAGCAAGACTGTTTAAGCCGCACTCAATAAAAAGGCCTCGCCCGGCTATTTCGGGGCGAGGCCTTTTTTATGGGCGGGGGGGTTAGATTCCGTACTGCGCCCGATAGGCTTCAACGGCCGGTAAATGCTGTTTGAGCTCCTCGTCATCGGCCAGGAACTGCAAAACCTGGGTAAGCGAGACGATGCTGACGACAGGAATGCCGAAGTCGCGCTCGACTTCTTGAATGGCGGACAATTCGCCATTTCCGCGTTCCTGGCGGTTAAGGGCGATCAGAACACCAGCAGCCTTGGCATCTTGCGAGCCAATGATTTGCATGACCTCACGGATAGCCGTGCCTGCGGTGATCACGTCGTCGATGATCAGTACGTTGCCTTCCAGCGGGGAGCCCACCAGGCTGCCGCCTTCGCCGTGTGCCTTGGCTTCTTTGCGGTTGAAACACCATGGCACATCGCGGTCATGGTGCTCGGCCAGGGCTACGGCGGTGGTCGCTGCCAAAGGAATACCCTTGTAGGCCGGGCCAAACAGCACGTCGAAAGGAATACCGCTGTCTACGATGGCAGCTGCATAGAAGCGTCCCAGCTGGGCCAGCGCAGAGCCTGTATTAAACAGGCCGGCATTGAAGAAGTAAGGGCTGGTGCGCCCGGACTTCAGGGTGAACTCGCCGAAGCGCAATACGCCGCGATCGATGGCAAAACGGATGAAATCGCGCTGATACGCTTGCATGAAAAAAGCCCCTGAATACCGCGGATTTAGCTAAATAGTAAGACGGCGTGTATCATACACGCACGTGATTTTTGGGGCCATTTATGCGGATCATCAGTGTGAACGTTAATGGTATTCAGGCGGCAGTCGAGCGCGGTTTGCTCAGTTGGCTGCAAGCTCAGAATGCCGACGTTATTTGCCTGCAGGACACCCGCGCCTCCGCCTTTGAATTGGACGATCCGGCCTACCAGCTGGATGGCTACTTTCTTTATGCCTGCGAAGCTGAAGTCCCTGCCCAAGGTGGTGTGGCTTTGTATTCGCGGTTGCAGCCGAAAGCGGTCATTACTGGGCTCGGCTTCGAAACCGCCGATCGCTACGGGCGCTACCTGCAAGCCGATTTCGACAAGGTCAGCATCGCGACCTTGCTGCTTCCCTCGGGGCAGAACGGCGATGAAGACTTGAATCAAAAATTCAAGCTAATGGACGATTTCGCACGCTATCTGGATAAACAGCGTCGCAAACGTCGCGAGTACATCTACTGCGGCTCGCTGTATGTGGCGCAGCAGAAGCTTGACATTAAAAACTGGCGTGACAGCCAGCAGTCTCCCGGTTTTCTGGCACCCGAACGTGCCTGGATGGACGAGATTGTCGGCAACATGGGCTATGTTGATGCCCTGCGTGAAGTCAGTCGTGAAGGCGATCAGTACAGCTGGTGGCCGGATAACGAACAGGCCGAGATGCTTAACCTTGGCTGGCGTTTTGACTACCAGTTGCTGACACCCGGCCTGCGCCGTTTTGTTCGCAGCGCCCGGATGCCGCGTCAGCCGCGCTTCTCACAACACGCGCCCTTGATCGTGGACTACGACTGGACGCTGACTATCTGAGTGTTTTGTTGCAGTCAAAAAATGCTCCTGTCGCAAGACTGGGGCATTTTTTTTGGTTTGAATTCGTGTGTGTCTGCTGTGTCTGGGAGACGTTTCTTCGCAAAACATCAAGCTACATATTTGTGAAGGTTCTGCAAAACACAATAACTATGTACCGCATCTAGAGCGGGTACTCCCAACACAATGGCGTGGTCCAGGAGGACATTTCATACATTCAAAGGATAAAAAAATGAACAATGATGAAGCTCTACAACTTATTAAGCATTTGATTGGCACCCGATACGTGCCCAGCGTTAAAGCCTACATCACAGAACTGACGGGGCGCGAGCGCGTCGTTGGCGTCAATGACGCATCGACCAAAGAGATTGATCCTAATCGAATCCAGATCCGTGGTGATGAAAAGCTGTGCATCGTGGGCTTTAACTTCACGTGATTATTGATCTAAGCGAGACAAGCGCTTAAAGAAAAGCCCGTATCTTTCGATACGGGCTTTTCGGTGGTGGTGAGGTGAATCTAGCTTAAGACGTAAGCTGATTTACTTGATGGGCCGCCACGTGAATGGATAACGGTAAATCACCCCGTCATTGGCTTTCACGCCCGCAATTACAACCAGCACCACTGCGCCGATCAACACAAGCCCAAGCAGCGCGAAACCGATGAGGATAAACATCAGTACGTAGCAAACAGCTGAAGCGATCGCTACCGTGATCTGAAAATTCAGCGCCTCTTTGCCTTGATCGTCGATGAAAGGGTCGCTTTCACGTTTCATCTGCCACAGGATCAGCGGACCGATCAAACTGCCAAATGGAAACCACATCCCGAGGAAGGCCGAGAAGTGGCAAAACATGGCCCATTGCCGAGCTTCGCGGCTCGGGCCTGGCTCGGGTTTTGATAGATCCAGCTCGCTCATGGCGTTCTCCGGGTGATTAAGGGTAGCAAGAGTAATCAGTCAGCCAGTGCAGCTTGTTGCAAGGCGAAGATATCAGTCATGCCTTTTTGGGCCAGTGCCAGCATGGCGTTCAGCTCGTCCGGCTGGAACGGTGCGCCTTCGGCAGTGCCCTGAACTTCAATAAAGCCGCCTGTGCTGGTCATCACAACATTGAGGTCGGTTTCGGCTGCCGAATCTTCAGGGTAGTCGAGGTCTAGCACAGGCTCGCCCTGATACATGCCAACAGAGACTGCAGCGATCATTTGTTTGATTGGGTCGCCGCCCTTCAGGCCGCCACGTTTTTTGATCACTTTCAGCGCGTCGACCAGAGCAACCATGGCGCCAGTAATCGAAGCGGTGCGGGTGCCGCCGTCTGCCTGAATTACATCGCAGTCGACATAAAGAGTGATATCGCCCAGTTTGGACATGTCCAGTGCCGCACGCAGGGAGCGGCCGATCAAACGCTGGATTTCCAGGGTGCGACCGCCTTGTTTGCCGCGGCTGGCTTCACGCTGGTTACGGTCGCCCGTGGCGCGTGGCAGCATGCCGTATTCTGCGGTCAACCAGCCTTGGCCCTGACCTTTAAGGAAGCGGGGAACGCCGTTCTCGACGCTGACGGTACAGATGACTTTGGTGTCACCGAACTCGACCAGTACAGAACCCTCTGCGTGTTTGGTGTAGTTGCGGGTGATGCGGATCGGACGTAGCTGATCGGCAACGCGACCACTTGGACGTTTCATGTGGGATACCTGTACGGGACGGAAAACTGGCGAGCATTATAAAGGCCATACACCGGCAGGGTCACATCTAAAACCTCCCCGCATTTTGTAGGAGGCAACTGTTTAGACTTTCAACGGGCGCGTTTCAGGGCAAATCAGCATTGCGTGCGGCTTTCCAATTCCCGGCTGGCTTATGAGGTCGCGAGTTTTGCGACAGACGTCATTTGGGGGCATACCCCGCACTGCGCTACAATCCGCCGCCTTAATGGCCGCTTGGCTTCATTCATCGGATCGCGAGGTACCTCCATGGTGCATAGCATGACCGCCTTTGCCCGCGTCGAAAGCGCTGGCACTCAAGGCACCCTTAGTTGGGAGCTGCGCTCGGTCAACAGCCGCTACCTGGAGCCGCATCTGCGTCTGCCCGAGTCTTTTCGTGACCTGGAAGGCGCTGTGCGCGAAGCGCTGCGGCAGGGTATTTCCCGAGGTAAGCTCGAATGCACGTTGCGTTTCACTGAGGAGACCACGGGCAAGCCGTTGCAAATTGATCGTGAACGCGCCGCACAACTGGTCGCGGCCGCAGAGAGCGTCGCAGGCCTCATCAAGCACCCCGCTGCGTTGAACCCTTTGGAAGTGCTGGCATGGCCGGGCGTTCTGGTGGCCGACGCCGCGGATCCGCAAGCGTTGAACTCACAGGCATTGGCCTTGTTCAAGCAAGGTCTGCAAGAGCTTAAAAACGGGCGTGAGCGGGAAGGTGCCGAGCTGGCTCGACTCATCACTGACCGTCTGGCCGCCATCGAAAGTGATGTCGAGACCTTGCGGGAGCTAGTCCCTCAGATGCTGGCCACCCAGCGTCAAAAGGTGCTCGATCGCTTTGCCGACATGAAGGCTGAAATGGACCCACAGCGCCTTGAGCAGGAAATGGTCATGCTGGCGCAAAAAAGTGACGTGGCCGAAGAGCTTGACCGTTTGAGCACCCACCTCCTGGAAGTGCGGCGCGTGCTCAAGTCGGGGGGTGCTGCTGGTCGGCGCCTCGATTTCCTGATGCAAGAGCTCAACCGTGAAGCCAATACATTGGGCTCCAAAGCGTTTGATCCCCGCAGCACACAAGCAGCGGTCAACCTCAAAGTGTTGATCGAGCAGATGCGCGAACAAGTACAGAATATTGAGTAAGGCTTCCCCTGACATGACCCACAGCACTGGCACCCTTTACATCGTTTCTGCACCTTCGGGTGCAGGAAAAACCAGCCTGGTAAAGGCGCTGATCGACCTTGAGCCGCAAATCCGCGTCTCGGTTTCGCATACCACGCGGGCGATGCGTCCGGGTGAAGTGGACGGCGTGAACTATCACTTCGTCGAGCGCGAAGAGTTCGTGAAAATGATCGAGCACGGCGACTTTCTTGAGCGCGCAGAAGTGTTCGGCAATCTCTATGGCACTTCCCAAAGCCATTTGCAGCAGACTCTGGATGAAGGTCACGACCTGATTCTGGAAATCGACTGGCAGGGCGCCGAACAAGTGCGCAAGTTGATGCCTCAAGCACGCTCGATTTTTATCCTGCCGCCAAGCCAGCAAGCATTGCGTGAGCGTCTGGATAATCGCGGGCAGGACAGCGATGAAATCATTGACGGCCGCATGCGCGAAGCAGTGAGTGAAATGAGTCACTACGTCGACTATGACTACCTGATTATCAATGATGACTTTGCGCTGGCGCTGGAGGACTTGAAGGCTATTTTCCGTGCCAATCGCCTGCAGCAGAAGCGTCAGCAGCAGCGTTATGGCAAATTACTGGCCGAACTGCTCGGCTAAAGGGCTCTTCCCAAAACCCCTGTAACGCCTTTACATTGGCGCTTACAGACGGTTTCGGGAGGGCGCTTGAAAAATCAGCGCTTCCCTAATGGCTGGTGATTTTTTAAACTGTTCAGTCCGCTCGCCCATCCGGGCAGCGCGCATATTGCATTTGCTACGAGGAAGACCATGGCCCGCGTAACCGTTGAAGACTGTCTAGAACACGTGGATAACCGCTTTGAGCTGGTCATGCTGTCTACCAAGCGTGCCCGCCAACTGGCCACCGGTGGTAAAGAGCCGTTGGTTCAGTGGGAAAACGACAAACCTACTGTTGTTGCCCTGCGTGAAATCGCTGAAGGCCTGATGAGCTACGAGTTTATCGCCAACGCTGAAATCGTCGAAGACGAACCGCTGTTTGCAGCGTTCGAGGACGAGTCCAACGAGGCGAACTAAGCCTATGCCCGGTCGACGTAGCACGGCGAAGGGTCCAAAGTTTTGGTCGGAGGTTAACTCTTGCCGAGCATAGACGCCCTCGCCGATCGCTTGTCGGCGTACCTCGGCCCGGACCAGGTCAATCTGGTCCGCCGAGCGTACTACTACGCAGAACAAGCCCACGACGGCCAGCGCCGACGTAGCGGCGAACCTTATGTCACGCACCCGCTGGCAGTCGCGAATATTCTTGCCGACATGCACATGGATCATCAAAGCCTGATGGCGGCGATGTTGCACGACGTAATCGAAGACACCGGTATTGCCAAAGAGGCGCTCGTCGCGCAGTTCGGCGAAACCGTGGCAGAACTGGTTGATGGCGTCAGCAAGCTGACCCAGATGAACTTCGAAACCAAAGCCGAAGCCCAAGCCGAAAACTTCCAGAAAATGGCCATGGCCATGGCGCGGGATATCCGTGTGATTCTGGTCAAACTGGCTGACCGTCTGCACAACATGCGTACCCTCGAAGTGTTGTCCGGTGAAAAACGCCGACGGATTGCCAAGGAAACCTTGGAAATCTATGCGCCCATTGCCAACCGGCTGGGCATGCACAACATTCGAATCGAATTCGAAGACCTCGGTTTCAAAGCGATGTACCCGATGCGCTCGGCGCGCATCTATCAAGCCGTTAAACGTGCTCGGGGCAATCGCAAGGAAATCGTTAACAAGATCGAAGAATCGCTGAGTCACTGTCTGGCCGTTGACGGCATTCAGGGCGAGGTTAGCGGTCGCCAGAAACACATCTACGGCATCTACAAAAAGATGCGCGGCAAGCGTCGGGCATTCAACGAAATCATGGACGTTTACGCGTTCCGCATCATCGTCGACAAGGTCGATACCTGCTATCGCGTGCTGGGTGCTGTACATAATTTGTACAAACCCCTTCCGGGGCGCTTCAAAGACTACATTGCCATTCCCAAGGCCAACGGCTATCAATCGCTGCATACCACGCTGTTTGGCATGCATGGCGTACCGATCGAAATTCAGATCCGTACCCGTGAAATGGAAGAAATGGCCAACAACGGTATTGCCGCCCACTGGTTGTACAAATCCAGTGGCGACGAGCAACACACCGGCACCCATGCCCGAGCACGGCAATGGGTCAAAGGCGTGCTTGAAATGCAGCAGCGCGCAGGCAACTCCCTTGAATTCATTGAAAGCGTGAAAATCGACCTGTTTCCGGACGAGGTTTACGTGTTCACCCCCAAAGGCCGGATCATGGAGCTGCCAAAAGGCTCCACGGCGGTCGATTTTGCGTACGCGGTACACACTGACGTGGGCAACAGTTGCATTGCCTGTCGGATCAATCGTCGTCTTGCACCGCTGTCCGAACCGCTGCAAAGCGGCTCCACGGTCGAGATTGTCAGCGCGCCCGGCGCCCGTCCGAATCCGGCCTGGCTCAACTTTGTGGTGACAGGCAAAGCCCGTACCCACATCCGTCACGCCCTGAAGTTGCAGCGTCGTTCCGAGTCGGTGAACCTTGGCGAGCGATTGCTGAACAAGGTACTTAACGGCTTCAACAGCTCGCTGGACAAGATCCCGGCCGAGCGTGTGCAAGCGATGCTCAACGAATATCGCCTGGAGCAGATCGAAGATTTGCTCGAGGACATCGGCCTGGGCAATCGCATGGCTTACGTCGTCGCTCGCCGCCTGATGGGTGAAGGCGAACAGTTGCCAAGCCCGGAAGGGCCGCTGGCCATCCGGGGGACAGAGGGCTTGGTGCTCAGCTACGCCAAGTGCTGTACGCCAATTCCGGGCGACCCGATCGTGGGTCATTTGTCTGCGGGCAAAGGCATGGTTGTGCACTTGGACAACTGCCGCAATATCAGCGAAATCCGCCATAACCCAGAGAAGTGCATCCAGCTTGCATGGGCCAAGGATGTAACGGGCGAATTCAACGTCGAGTTGCGCGTCGAACTGGAGCATCAGCGCGGCCTGATCGCGCTGCTGGCCAGTAGCGTCAACGCTGCCGACGGTAACATCGAGAAGATCAGCATGGACGAACGCGATGGTCGAATCAGCGTGGTCCAACTGGTGGTCAGCGTGCACGACCGCGTGCACCTGGCTCGCGTGATCAAAAAACTGCGTGCCCTTACCGGGGTTATCCGCATCACTCGGATGCGTGCATAGGCCGTCTACCGGCGGCCATTACAAGGAGTCAAACATGACCAAGACTGTTATCACCAGCGACAAGGCACCTGCCGCCATCGGTACTTATTCCCAGGCGATCAAAGCTGGCAATACCGTCTACATGTCGGGTCAGATCCCGCTGGACCCAAAAACCATGGAGCTGGTTGAAGGCTTCGAAGCCCAGACCATCCAGGTGTTTGAGAACCTGAAGTCGGTTGCCGAAGCGGCCGGCGGTTCGTTCAAAGACATCGTCAAGCTGAATATCTTCCTGACTGACTTGAGCCACTTCGCCAAGGTCAACGAGATCATGGGCACGTACTTCGAACAACCTTACCCGGCACGTGCCGCCATTGGCGTTGCAGCCCTGCCAAAGGGTTCGCAGGTTGAAATGGACGCTATTCTGGTTATCGAGTAATGCCCCTCGGCGCAGCGTCTTCATGCTGCGCCAACTCCCCCGCTTTTCCCCGTTTTAAAAGGATTCCACCATGCGCAAAGCGCTAGCCTTGTCACTGCTCACCGTTTTTCTGGGTGGCTGTGCCAACGAACCCGCCCACCGCGATGTCAGTGGTATCTGGATCAACCAGGCTGCGATTGATGCAGCTGCCAAGGGCGGCAACCTGCGTGAAGCATTGCTGACGTACGGCCCCAACCTCGAGTGGGACATTGACACCCAACGCGCTCAAGCTCGCTATACCAATGGATTCGAGCGGGTCGAAGGCAAATTACAGCCTGAAGAAAAGGGTGTGTGGCAGGTCAATTTTTATGGCAGCGCCGCAACGGCCTTGAGTGTGGATGGTGATGAGCTGATCCAGTCTGCGGCTGACGCCGATCCTCAGCAATCATTCGTGCGGTCGGGCGTCAATGTAATGGCCGATGACCCGCTTGGCACCAGCTTTGAAAAAGCGCTCAAATCAGCCTATCTGGGTGGCCAGTGGCGCATTCAAAGTGGCATGGGGAAAGGTGGCACTGTTACGTTTTCCCCAGGTGGCCAGCTGACGGGGTTGCCCGGCATGAATGCCTACGCTCTCTGTTTGGCGGGCGATTGTGCTTCGATGAGCGGTGAGTACGACAGCTTGTGGCTGCAGCAAGGAGATGCGGGGGCTGCGCACATTTTCGTGCGTAAAGGTAAGCAGCTCGAAATCTTTGAAGCGCTGGATGCATCGCAACCCGACGAAATGCCCCAGTTGTATCCGGGCAAGCGTGAATGGGTGCTTGAAAAACAGGGCTAGAGCGTGTGCGGGAGCCTGCTCAACAGCTCCCGCCCTTGCCCATGATTAAGCCTGCCCTGCCAAAATTGCCGCATAGCCTTCACGGTAGCTCGGGTAGCGCGGTTCCCAGCCTAATGCCCTGACACGCGCGTTGCTGCACCGCTTGCTGCCTGCACGGCGCACGCTCGCTTCATCACTCCATTCAGTGACGCCCAGTTGCTTGCGCAGCCAGTCGACGACTTCTGCCAGCGACGCAGGTTCGTTATCGACGCCGATGTAACACGCGTCGAGCTTTTTGCCCTGTTGGTGGACTTCCAGCAGAAAGGCCAGCAACCCGCCCGCATCGTCCGCGTGGATTCGATTGCCATATTGCGGCGGATCATTCGCGACACGATAGCCCTTGCGCACTTGCCCCAGCAGCCACTCTCGGCCAGGTCCGTAAATACCGGTCAGACGTACAACGCTGGCGGGGATGCCGCTGTTCAATGCGATCTGTTCGGCCTCCAGCATGATGCGGCCTGAATAACGCGTAGCTTCGGTCGGTGAGTTCTCGTCGACCCATTCCCCTGCTTGTTGCACATAGACCCCGCTGCTGGAGACAAACAGCAAGTGTTTAGGGTGTTGGTTGTGCTGTTTGAGCCAGCTCAAGGTGTGGGTGAGGGCTTGCACATACGCGGCTTGATAGCCGGCTTCGTCATGCTCGGTCGCGGCCACACTATAGACAACGTAATCAATCTGTTCTGTGGGCCACTGGGTCGGGCACTGCGTGCTGAACAGGTCGGCTGCAACGCCGATCACGCCCTTGGGCAGTCGATCAATGGAGCGGCGCAACCCGTACACTTTCCAGTCGGCCTGCAATAACTGGGTGGCAAGTCGGCTTCCGACATCGCCGCAACCGACGATCAACACAGCGCCTTTGGTCATCTCAAACTCCTGGGGAAAAGCTAAAAAGCGGTACGAAAAGGTCAGACGTTGGTCGTGACACTGGAAAAAAACAGGTGCTATTGCTTTTGTTAACAAGAATTACTTGCAATAATAACGCATCATTTGTCCTTGGTCTTACACGCGTTGTAGGGCAAAACCTTAATACTTTCTCAGGTCAGGCTAGCATGACACGCAATCATTCCACCGCTTCGCCAACCCAGCCGTTGAGCCCGACACGCCTATGGCGTGCAGTGGCGGCGCTGATGTTCAGCCTGTTACTTGCTCCTGCTGCTGCGTTTGCCGATGAGCCAACGACGCCTGCTAACCAACCTGCTGCTGTCGCGGCTGACACGGCGGCTCCTGGCGCAACCGAGCCTGCGCCCGCCGTTGACGGCCTTGCGGCGCCCGCGGACGAAACACAGCAAATTGTGGCTGAAGAAGGCAACAGCCTGGGCATGGCGCACGACCTGTCGCCCTGGGGTATGTACAAAAACGCCGATATCATCGTCAAAATTGTCATGATCGGCCTGGCAATTGCTTCGATCATTACCTGGACCATCTGGATCGCCAAAGGTTTTGAAGTGCTGGGCGCCAAGCGTCGTCTGCGTTCCGAAATCGCCAGCCTGAAAAAGGCCCGTACCCTCAAGGAAGCCAGTGAGTCGGCTGCCAAAGAAGGCACGCTTGCTCACTTACTGGTGCAAGACGCCCTTGAAGAAATGCGTTTGTCGGCTAACAGCCGGGAAAAAGAAGGCATCAAGGAACGTGTGAGTTTCCGTCTGGAACGACTGGTAGCCGCATGCGGCCGCAACATGAGCAGCGGCACAGGTGTACTGGCCACCATCGGTTCGACAGCCCCGTTTGTCGGCCTGTTCGGGACCGTATGGGGCATCATGAACAGCTTCATCGGCATTGCCAAAACCCAGACCACCAACCTGGCTGTTGTAGCGCCCGGTATTGCCGAAGCCCTTCTGGCGACGGCGTTGGGCCTGGTTGCAGCGATCCCGGCGGTTGTGATTTACAACGTCTTCGCGCGCTCTATCACAGGCTACAAGGCCCAAGTGGCAGACGCGTCAGCCGAGGTGTTGTTGCTGGTAAGCCGTGACCTCGATCACCTGCCGCCTGAGCGCAGCTCGCAACCGCACATGGTGAAAGTGGGGTAATCGGCCATGGGCCTGCATTTAAAAGAAGGCGCAGACGATCTCGCCGAGAACCATGAAATCAACGTCACGCCCTTTATTGACGTGATGTTGGTGCTGTTGATCATCTTCATGGTGGCCGCTCCGTTGGCCACTGTGGACATCAAAGTGGACCTGCCTGCCTCGACTGCCAAGCCTGCCCCTCGTCCCGAGAAGCCGGTGTTCCTGAGCGTCAAGGCTGACCAGCGGCTGTTCCTTGGCGAAGAGCCGGTCTCGGTTGAAGCCTTGGGCCCGACCCTCGATGCCCGCACGCACAACAACAAGGACACGACTATCTTCTTCCAGGCCGATAAAGGCGTGGATTACGGTGACTTGATGAGCGTAATGGATGCATTACGCGCAGCCGGTTATTTGAAGGTGGGTCTGGTCGGACTTGAGACGGCAGCCAAGAAATGAGCATGACGCGCCAAAAGATGACGCGTTACGGAATCAGCCTGGCCGTGGTATTGGGCGTCCATGCAGTGGCGGTCATACTCGCCCTGCAGTGGTCTGCCCCGCGTGCGATCGAACTTCCGCCTCAGGCGATGATGATCGATCTCGCACCACTGCCGGCACCGCCTCCTCCTGCGCCGCCGAAAGTGGTGACACCACCACAGCCGCCGGCTCCAGTGGAAGAGTTGCCGATCCCCAAGCTGGCCGAAGCGCCCAAGCCGAAGATTTCCGTTCCTAAACCGGTCAAGCCCAAGCAGAAGCCGCAGCCTCCAAAGCCTGTGGAAAAGAAGCCGGACCCGGTCAAAGAGAAGCCTTCTGAAGAAAAACCGAGCGATGCGACGCCAACCAAGGCGCCGAGCGAGAAGTCTGCCGCCCCGGCACCGGGCCCATCGGCCCAGCAACTGGCTGCGAAGGCCAGTTGGGAAGGCGCGTTGCTGGCTCACTTGGGCAAGTACAAAAAGTACCCGCCTGCCGCTCAGTCGCGCGGAAAGGAAGGCCTGAACCGATTGCGCTTCGTGGTCGATGCCGAGGGCAAGGTGCTGTCCTATGAGCTGGTGGGGCGTTCTGGCAATGCTGATCTGGACCGGGCTACCCTGGAAATGATCCGCCGGGCACAGCCGCTGCCCAAGCCACCGGCAGACATGCTGACCAACGGCAGCATTGAAATTGTGGCCCCTTTCGTTTATTCGATAGATAAACGTCGGCGCTGACAGCTCAAAGGGCACCGCGAGGTGCCCTTTTTGCATCTACAGCCAAGAGAAAAACAGCACGGACATTGATTAGCGACTGTAGCTCTGTGGGTAATGTCTGATAACGTGCGTCTATCGATTGCAGCCGTTATGCTTTGGCCCGCAACCACATGGACGCCCGCTATGACTCTTACAGAATTGCGTTACATCGTTACTCTTGCCCAAGAGCAACACTTCGGCCATGCGGCTGAGCGTTGCCACGTCAGCCAACCGACCCTCTCGGTGGGTGTGAAAAAACTGGAAGACGAACTCGGTGTGCTGATTTTTGAGCGCAGCAAAAGCGCCGTGCGACTCACCCCTGTGGGTGAAGGCATTGTGGCCCAGGCTCAAAAAGTACTGGAGCAGGCGCAAGGCATTCGCGAGTTGGCACAAGCGGGTAAAAACCAGCTGACTGCCCCGCTCAAGGTCGGCGCGATCTATACCGTCGGCCCATACCTGTTCCCGCATTTGATCCCGCAACTGCACCGGGTTGCCCCGCAGATGCCGTTGTACATCGAAGAAAATTTCACGCATGTGCTGCGCGACAAGCTGCGCAACGGCGAACTGGACGCGATCATCATCGCCCTGCCGTTCCAGGAAGCCGACGTGCTGACGTTGCCGCTCTACGATGAGCCGTTTTACGTGCTGATGCCGAGCGAGCACCCGTGGACCAAAAAAGAAACCATCGACGCCAGTTTGTTGAATGACAAGAGCCTGCTGTTGCTGGGTGAAGGTCACTGCTTCAGGGATCAGGTGCTGGAAGCGTGCCCGACCCTGACCAAAGGCAATGACGGCGCCAAACACACCACAGTGGAATCCAGTTCGCTCGAAACCATTCGCCACATGGTGGCCTCGGGTTTGGGAATCTCGATCCTGCCGCTGTCGGCGGTGGACAGTCACCACTATTCCCCCGGCGTGCTGGCCGTGCGTCCACTGACGCCGCCTGTGCCATTTCGCACCGTAGCGATTGCCTGGCGTGCCAGTTTTCCCCGGCCTAAAGCCATTGAGATTCTCGCTGACTCGATTCGCCTGTGCTCGGTGGCCAAGCCGCCTGCTGCGACATAAGCGCTGTCATGACCGAGTTGTCGAAGGTATCGGTCACTGCGCTCAAGGGCGTGGGCGAGGCCATGGCCGAGAAATTGGCCAAGGTCGGGCTGGAAACCGTACAAGACGTATTGTTCCACTTGCCGCTGCGCTATCAGGACCGCACTCGCGTCGTGCCCATCGGCGCGTTGCGGCCGGGCCAGGATGCGGTGGTCGAAGGGCGGGTGATCGGCGCCGATGTGGTCATGGGCAAACGCCGCAGTCTGCTGGTACGGATCAATGACGGCACCGGCGGCCTGAGCCTGCGCTTCTACCACTTCAGCAATGCGCAAAAGGAAAGCCTCAAGCGCGGCACTGAAGTGCGCTGTTACGGCGAAGCGCGTCCCGGCGCATCGGGGCTCGAAATCTACCACCCGGAATACCGCGCCATCACGGGCGATGAGCCTCCTCCGGTGGATACCACCCTGACCCCGATCTACCCCACGACGGAAGGCCTGACCCAGCAGCGGTTGCGTCAGTTAAGCCAGCAAAGCCTGGCCATGCTGGGGCCGCGAAGCCTGCCGGACTGGTTGCCGCGGGAGCTGGCCAAAGACTACCAATTGGCCCCGCTGGACGAGGCGATTCGTTATTTGCACCAGCCCCCGGCCGATGCGGATGTTGAAGAACTCGCCCTTGGCCATCATTGGGCTCAGCACCGGCTTGCCTTCGAAGAACTTCTGACCCATCAGCTGTCCCAACAACGCCTGCGTGAAAGCTTGCGTTCGCTGCGTGCCCCGGTTTTGCCCTTGGCCAAAAATCTGCCTGTGCAATTTTTGAACAATTTGGGTTTCTCTCCGACCGGCGCTCAAGTGCGCGTAGGCAACGAAATTGCCTACGACCTCAATCAGCATGAGCCAATGCTGCGCCTGATCCAGGGCGATGTGGGTGCCGGAAAGACCGTGGTCGCGGCCATGGCGGCCTTGCAAGCGCTGGAGGCTGGCTATCAAGTGGCATTGATGGCACCGACGGAGATCCTTGCGGAGCAACACTTCATCAGTTTCAAGCGCTGGCTCGAACCGCTGGGGCTTGAAGTGGCGTGGTTGGCCGGCAAGCTAAAGGGCAAGGCTCGCGCCTCTGCGCTGGAGCAAATTGCCAATGGCGCGCCCATGGTGGTGGGCACACACGCGTTGTTTCAGGATCAAGTGCAGTTCAAAAACCTGGCCCTGGTCATCATCGACGAGCAGCACCGTTTCGGTGTTCAACAGCGGCTGGCCCTGCGCAATAAGGGCGCGGGCGGTGTGATATGCCCGCATCAATTGATCATGACGGCAACACCTATCCCGCGCACGCTGGCCATGAGTGCTTACGCTGACCTCGACACGTCGATCCTCGACGAACTGCCCCCCGGCCGAACGCCCGTCAACACCGTGTTGGTGGTCGACACCCGGCGTGTCGAAGTGATCGAGCGGGTTCGCGCCGCCTGTGCCGAAGGCCGGCAGGCGTACTGGGTCTGCACCCTGATCGAAGAGTCCGAAGAACTGACCTGCCAGGCGGCAGAAACCACGTTTGAAGACCTGTCCAGCGCCCTGGGCGAGTTGCGCGTCGGGCTGATACACGGACGCATGAAAGCCGCAGAAAAGGCCGAAGTCATGGCGCGCTTCAAGGCGGGCGAGTTGCAATTGTTGATCGCCACCACGGTGATTGAAGTCGGGGTCGACGTACCCAACGCCAGCCTGATGATCATCGAAAACCCCGAGCGCCTTGGGCTGTCGCAACTGCACCAGTTACGCGGCCGCGTCGGGCGTGGCAGCGCCGTCAGCCATTGCGTGCTGCTGTACCATCCGCCGCTGTCGCAAATCGGCCGTCAGCGTCTGGGAATCATGCGCGAGACCAATGACGGTTTCGTTATCGCGGAAAAAGACCTGGAGCTGCGTGGCCCCGGCGAAATGCTCGGGACTCGGCAAACAGGCCTTCTGCAATTCAAAGTCGCGGACCTGATGCGCGATGCCGACCTGCTGCCTGCGGTTCGTGATGCCGCGCAAGCGCTCTTGGAGCGTTGGCCAACCCATGTCAGCCCGCTGCTGGACCGATGGCTGCGACATGGTCAGCAATACGGGCAGGTCTAAAGCGCGTTCAGTAAATAGATCAGCGGCCGATTAACTGCCTGATAACCACATTCGAGTTGTAAGAACCGGACACACACCATGACTAAAGTCGCCAGCGTCTCAACCTCCCCGAGCACACCTTCCGTTATCCGGGAATTGCTCGGCGAGTTGGCCATCCCCTACCGGGAAGTCATTGACCACCCCGGCCTGAATCCCGCTCGCAAGGTTCAAGCCGCACTGCTCGATGATTCGGTAGGTGCGCTCATGGTGCTGTTCCCGCAGAGCCATTTGCTTGACCTCAATCGTTTGGCCGAGTTGACCGGTCGGCGGATGACGGCCGTGGCGCCGGCCGCGCTTGAACGCATGCTCGGCAAGCACGAACTGATGTTGTTGCCGGGGTTGCCAGCGCTCACCAGCTCGCCTTGTCTGTACGAAGAGCAATTGCTGCAACAACCGCTGCTGCTGATTAATGCAGGCGAGCCGGGTCTGTTGCTGGAGATTGCGCAGGAAGACTTCAAAAGCATGCTGACCAAAGCCAGCGCGGGCCGTTTTGCGGAACCGCTGGCGGCCATCAAGCTCAACCTCGACCGCCCCGATGACGACAGTGAGGCCATTACTGAGGCGGTGCATGCCTTTACCGCGCGACGCATTCAGCAGCGGCTGGAAGCCACCATCGAGATTCCGCCGTTGGCTGAAACCGCGCGCAAAATCATCCGATTGCGCGTCGATCCCAACGCCACCATCGACGACATCACCGGTGTGGTCGAAACCGACCCGGCACTCGCCGCTCAAGTGATGAGCTGGGCGGCGTCGCCGTATTACGCGTCGCCGGGCAAGATTCGCTCAGTAGAAGATGCAATCGTCCGCGTACTGGGTTTCGATCTTGTGATCAATCTGGCGCTGGGACTGGCCTTGGGTAAAACCTTGAGTTTGCCCAAGGATCACCCGCAATCGAGCACACCTTACTGGCAGCAGTCGATCTACACCGCAGCGGTGATTGAAGGGTTAACCCGCGCCATGCCCCGGGCCGGACGCCCTGAAACCGGCCTGACGTATCTGGCGGGCTTGCTGCACAACTTCGGTTATTTGTTGCTGGCCCACGTGTTTCCTCCGCATTTCTCGCTGATTTGTCGTCATCTGGAAGTGAACCCGCACGTCAGCCATAGCCTCGTTGAGCATCATTTGCTGGGCATTACACGTGAGCAGATTGGTGCATGGCTGATGCGCTATTGGGATATGCCTGACGAGCTGTCGTCAGCACTGCGCTTCCAGCATGACCCGCATTACACCGGCGAGCATGCTCAGTATCCGAATCTGGTGTGTGTGGCCGTGGGCCTGTTGCGTAGCCGAAGCATCGGGCACGGGCCTTATGAGCCGTTGCCGGATGCGTTGTTCGAAAGCCTTGGCGTTACGCGCGAGAAAGCTGAAGACGTCGTCAGCAAGGTGCTGGAGGCCGAGGTGCTGCTGCGAGAGCTGGCGGCGCAGTTCAGTCAGGCGTAAAGCCAACGCGCCGCTAAATACCCTCTCCCGGCCGCAGAGGATCAGGTTTCACTGGGCTTTCGGTTTTTTTCGCGGCTTGAGGTATTTGGTCAGCCCCTGGAACCAGATCACCTGTGCCGGATTACCCTTGATCTGAATCGACTTGTCCTGAATCCCGGTCATGAATGCCAACTGCTTGTTCTTGGCCTGCAGGGTTGCATATCCGTAGGCAGCATCCTTGAATGCAATCGCAAAAGCCGGTTCCGGATAAAGCCCGGCGTGGCTGGTGATGCGCTGGTTCTGGACCTTGAAGTGACGGGCAACTTTGCCATCGAGGGTTTGCAGCTGGAACACAAGATCCTTGTCCACCAGTTGCTGCTTAAAGGCAGGGTTTTTACGGCTGGCCTTGCTCATCAGGAAGCCCAGCATCCAGAGCAAAAAACGAAATTTCATCTACGCGGCCTCAGGGAAAAATAAATGGCCGGCGCAGTGTAGCGATTTGCTCAGAGAACGCCATAAATCTATAAGGATAGGCGTAGATAGGCGATTTTTTGCCACTTATGGCCGCACGATTGTCTCATTGTCTATCAAGAATGGGCGACTGGCCGGGCCAGCGTGCCCATTCTTCATGGCCAGGTGCAGCGAATGGCCGGACGAAGACTAAGGGTTGACGCTGTCTTTCAGGAATTTGCCAGGCTTGAACGCAACGGTGTTGCTGGCCTTGATCGTAACCGGCTGACCCGTTTGCGGGTTTTGGCCGGTACGAGCGCCGCGATGACGCTGGATAAAGGTGCCGAAGCCCACGAGCGTGACGCTGTCTTTGCGGTGCAGGGCCTGGGTGATTTCTTCCAGTACTGCATTCAGGACGCGGTTGGCTTGTTCTTTGGTGAGGTCAGCCTTTTCAGCGATGGCGGCGGCGAGATCTGGTTTACGCATGATGAAGCCTCTTTGACGGTTTTTTGTTGTTATGTCCGTGCTGCTCTCTGTGGAGCAACGCCTAAGGCGCCGCAGGCTCTACGCTGCGGCAGACCGGTGTGAGAATGGCATGCGGCAAAAGCCGACGCCAGCATCGATCCGGCCTTTGTTGCCTTAAGGCAAAGGCATATACGACAGAATTCGCAGCATTTACGCCAAAAGTGCAGGCAGCTCTTTGTTAAGCGCCAATTTCTCGCGGACGGCTTCACCCGTCAGTGCATAACCCAGCAATTTGCCATCAGCATCGCGGCACAGCGCTTTGATATCGGCGCCAGCGCCTTCAACGGACCAAACCCCTTCGTGGCCTCGAGGGACGGGTGATACGACCAAGGGGCACACTGGCGTTTTGACCGTGATCGGCATCGCGCCATAGCTGACAGCCGTCGGGTTGCCCGCCAGCGTTTGCGCGAGCGCGCGGGCGCAGCTCATCAAAGGCATTACGTACAGCAAGCTCAGCCCTTCCACCTCGGCGCAGTCCCCGAGCGCGAAAATGTTGGCGTGGGAGGTTTTCAGCAGGCGATCCACTTCGATCCCGCGATTGACACGGATCCCGGCAGCAGCGGCCACGTCGATGCGTGGTCGCAAACCAATGGCGGACACCACTACGTCGCACGGGATGACGCTTCCGTCCGACAGATGCGCTTGTAGCCCCTCCTGCGTCCGTTGCAGACGGGTCAGCACCGGCCCGAGATGGAAACGTGCGCCGAGCCCTTCAAGGGCCGATTGCACCGCTGTCGCGGCGGCCGGGTGCAGCAGGGTGGGCATGATCTGTTCGCACGGGGCAACCAGCTCCACGTCATAGCCGCCAGCGATCAGGTCATTGGCGAATTCGCAGCCAATCAAACCTGCGCCCAATATCAGCACACGGCGCTTGCCCGCAGCCGCTGCGCGAAACCGTGCGTAGTCTTCCAGGTCGTTGATCGGAAAAATCGCGTCCTGAGCGTCGCCTTCCACCGGCACCTGCACGGTCTGCGCGCCCCACGCCAAAATCAGGTCGCGATACGGGACGGCTTCTTCGCCGATCCACAATTGTTTATGGCCGGGATCGATGCCGCTGATGCGCGTGTGGGTGCGCACTTCGGCTTTGAGTTGCTCGGCCATCGCGCCCGGCGTGGCCATGCTCAGGCCGTCGGCTTCCTTGTTTTTGCCAAAGCCGGTGGAGAGCATGGGTTTGGAGTAGGAACGCCCGTCATCGGCCGTGATTAACAACAGCGGCGTTTCGCTGTCCAGTTTGCGAAACTCACGGGCCAGGTTGTAGCCGGCCAGCCCGGTGCCCACGATCACGACAGGTGCGTTCATTCCATTCTCCATAGGGGTGAAACTCAAAAGTGTTTAGTTGATTTCGATCATTTCGAAATCCATCTTGCCGACGCCGCAGTCCGGGCATAGCCAGTCATCAGGTACGTCCTGCCACAGCGTGCCGGGGGCGATGCCGTCATCCGGCCAGCCGTCGGCTTCGTTATAAATCAGTCCACAGACAATGCATTGCCACTTTTTCATGGGTATTTCCTTGGGTTCAGGCGTTGGCAAGCCCACGGTTTTTTAACAACGGCGCGTGGTGCTTGGTGAAATCAGGGCGTTTTGTACTGATCGAACGCGGCAGATGCAAGCCTGTTTGCTGCCAATCGGTACTCAAGCGCTCAGGCATGGGGCAGCGTGATAAGCTCGGCGCCCTCAATGGCTGCCAATTATGACCGACTGTGCCGCACATGACTTCCCCGTTGATCTCCCCCGTCTGGCGTGAACAAAGCCAGCTCGGCGCCCTGCCCGACGCCCTCACCCTCGACTGGTTGTTCGATGAAGGCTCCCTGACCCGCCGCCTCACCGCGCTGTCGAATAACCACTTCAGTGTGTTGCCGCTGTATGAAGGGTGGCAAACCCTGCGCGATGACGAATGCCGCGCACTGGGGCTGCCGGCTGCCAGCCTGGGTTGGGTGCGCGAAGTGTATTTGCGCGGGTATCACCTGCCGTGGGTGTTTGCCCGCAGTGTGGCTTCCAAGTCCGCGCTTGAAGCGGGTGGTTTGAATATGGACGCGCTGGGTACGCGTTCGCTGGGCGAGTTGTTGTTCAGCGATCAGGCGTTCGAGCGAGGCCCGTTGCAGGTGTGCCGTTACCCGCGGGACTGGCTGCCGGACGCTGACCGGGCCGACAACCTGTGGGGGCGGCGCTCACGCTTTGTGCGCGGGTCGTTGAGCGTGCTGGTGGCTGAAGTGTTTTTACCCAACCTGTGGGCTGCTGTGTGTGCCCGGCCGGAGAACAACTGATGTACGTGCGTTTGCTCAAATCACTCAATCGCCTGAACCCCCGCGCATGGGACTTCATCCAGCTGACACGCATGGACAAGCCTATCGGCATTTATCTGCTGCTGTGGCCAACCCTGTGGGCGCTGTGGATTGCGGCTAAAGGTGTGCCTTCGCTAAGCAACCTGCTGATCTTCGTCTTCGGCGTCATCCTGACCCGTGCCGGAGGCTGTGTGATTAACGATTTTGCGGACCGCAAGGTCGACGGCCACGTCAAGCGCACTGAACAACGCCCTTTGGTGAGCGGAAAAATCAGCAGTAAAGAAGCATTGGTATTTTTTGCCCTGCTGATGGGGATCAGTTTCCTGCTCGTGCTGTGCACCAATGCGCCCACCATTTGGCTGTCTTTCGGGGGCCTGGCGTTGGCAGCCAGTTACCCATTCATGAAGCGCTACACCTATTACCCGCAAGTGGTGCTGGGCGCTGCCTTCTCGTGGGGAATGCCGATGGCGTTCACCGCCGAAACCGGCAGCCTGCCCGCAGCGGCATGGCTGCTGTACATCGCTAACCTGCTCTGGACCGTGGCCTATGACACCTACTACGCCATGACTGACCGCGAAGACGACTTGAAAATCGGCGTCAAATCCACCGCCATCCTGTTCGGTGATGCCGATCGCGTGATCAACCTCAGCCTGCAGGGCCTGGCGCTGGGTTGCTTGTTGCTGGCCGGCACGCACTTTGATCTGGGCGGCTGGTTCCACCTGGGCCTGCTGGTGGCTGCGGGCTGCTTCGTGTGGGAGTTCTGGTACACCCGCGACCGCGATCCGCAGCGCTGTTTCAAAGCCTTCCTTCACAATCACTGGGCAGGGTTGGCGATCTTCGTCGGCATCGCCCTCAACTACGCACTGGCCTGACCCTGTGCAGGCCCGTCCCTACAGTTTGGGCATCAAACGCAAGGTGCTACGGGTGTTGAGCTGCACATCGGCCTCTTCCAGGTACGGTTTGTCGTACTGGCCTTCAATGAAGCTTTGCGCCTGATCCTTGTAGTGCTTATCGAACGGCACTCCACTCTGACCCACCGGGTTGATGGTCAGGGTATGGGTGGGGTCTGCAAAGTCGATCAAACGCCGGGTGGACGGGCCGTAACTCACCGGCCACGGCGCCGGCCCGAGTTTGGCCGACAGGTTATTGGGCACTTCATGGCTTCCCGGCGCGTCGAACGGGCCGACGTTGAGCAGCCAGTCCAGCGGCTTCTGTTTGCCCAGCGGGTGCTCGTGGGTCAGGGTATGCGCCCGTCCCCACTGCCAGTGCGCGGGATCGTCCCCCAGGGTTGCCTTGAGCTGAGTGATGCTGTTTCGCCACGCGACCAGCACCGTGTCGGCCCGCGACTCTTGCGCCAGTGTGTGGCGGTTGTCCCACCACGGCGATTTTGGAGTGGCAACCAGGCGAGGTAGCGCCTCATCCACCAATCGGGTGGTCAGCAGCATGTCGAAGAACGCATCGCCCAACTCATCTTGCATCGCGGCATCGGCCAGGCTGAACAGCAATTGATTGAACAGCGTTGCACTGGTCGATTCCAGCGGGTAATCGCCCTGCCACTGGGCCAGTTGCTCCACCAGCTTGAGCTCGGCCGGGTCGCTCACCACCTTGCGCAGTACAGGCAGCAGTGGTTTGAGCACACGCTGCCCATAACCTGTGATGGTGCCCAGTTGCAGTGCCTGACTGTTTTTCAGGTTCCACTTCACGCCGGGGGCGCTTAGCTGTCGATTGAGCTGCTGGCCGCGGTCGGCCAGGTTGTAATAGCCCGCAATCTCAATGCCGGCGGGCGACACCGGCTGGAAGTTGGCCGACACGATATAGCCGCGTGGCGGGTTCACTTCCTGCGGGTTGGCGCTGAACGGGTAAAACCCGGGCTTATCGGCCTGCGAAGTGCTGCCGTCCAGAATGAACGCCGGGTTCACCCCAGCCGGGCGTTTGGGCAGTTGTGCGGCGGCCCACCAGCCGATGTCGCCTTTGGCATTGGCCCACACCACATTGAGCCCCGGCGCGTGGATGTATGTCGCTGCCTTGCGCGCTTTGCTGACTGTGTCGGCGCGGTTGAGCTGGTAAAAACCTTCCAGAATCGGGTTTTTGGTTTCCAGAAAGCCCCACCACATGGCGATGGGCGTATTGCCTGCGATGTCGCCCAATACATCGTTGATGATCGGCCCGTGAGGCGACTGGCGCAGCACCAGCGTCACAGGGGCTTGGCCCTTGACGGCAATTTCCTGTTCGGTTCGGGTCATGTCGACCCATTGGCCCTGATACCAGACCTGATTCGGGTTGGCGGGGTTAGTCTTTTCGGCGATCAAGTCCAGGTCATCGTTCTGGAACATCGTCAGGCTCCAGCCGAACGCACGGTTGTTGCCCAGAAACGCGAACGGCACCAGCGCCTGGTGATAGCCGTACAGGTCGAAATCCGGGGCCGACAGCTGCGCTTCATACCACACAGACGGCACTGAAAAACGAATGTGCGGATCGCCTGCCAGCAGCGGCTTACCGCTTTGTGTGCGTCTGCCTGACACGACCCAGGCATTGCTGCCTTCAAATTGCGGCAACCCGGCCTGACTCAAGGCGCTGTCGCTGAGCTGCGCCAGTGCACCGAGGGTCTTCCAGTCATTCGCTGCCAGGGCCGGGGGCAAAACCCCTTTGGGTTGCCAGTCGAGGTCAAAGACCTTCAGATAATCGCTGCCCAATTGATCGCGCACATAGGTCAGCAGGGGCTCGGTACGAAAGGCGGCGGCAAAGCTGTAGGCCATGTAGCCGGCGACACTGAGGGTGTCTTCGGCGGTAAACGCGCGCGGGGTGATGCCCAGCACGTCGAACTCCACGGGTTTAGCGTGGGTGGCCTGATAGTGATTGATGCCGTCCAGATATGCTTGCAGTGCCAGCCACGCAGGGGATTGCGGGTCCAGTTCACTGACATAACTGGCCGCTCGCTCACGAATGCGCAAGCTGCGAAACAGCTTGTCGGTGTCCACCAATTTGGGACCCAGCACTTCGGCCAGCTCACCCCGGGCCAGACGGCGCATGATTTCCATCTGGAACAGGCGATCCTGTGCCTGCACATACCCTAGCGCCCGGTACATATCGAGCTGATTGCCCGCGCGAATATGCGGCACGCCGCGTTCGTCGTACCGCACGTTGACGGGCTCTTGCAGTGTGGGCAGTTCAACCTGCCCCTGACGCGTGGGCAATTTGCTCTGCACGTACCAGATACCACCCCCGGCCACGGCGGCGACGATGAGGGCAATAACGGTCAAACGGCGTTTCATGGGTGAACTCCTGTTCGTTAAAACGCCATCACGGCGCGACGAGATCGGCCTGCCACGGGCAATAACAGCCCACGGCCATGGTGTGAGTGGCTTTGACCGGGCGCCCGGCGCTCAGCGCTTGCAGGATCGGCTCGATAAAACTGTTGCTGGCGTTGCACGTTGCCCCTTCGCTGTAGGGGCCGAAGTACGCCAGCTGACCACTGTGGTCCCAGATAGCGACGGCAGGGCTGGCGCTCACGTGTTCGGCGCCGGGCAGTCGGGCGAGGGGTTTGATCGCGCCGAGGCTGTCGGGCAATTGGCCTTGCGTGCCTGACTTTTGCACCGAATAGAACGCGATGCCCAGTGGCACGTAATGCGCTAACAGTTCGCTCAGGTGTTGCTGGTTGCCGACATTGCACGGGCACGCCGGGTCCCAGAAATGCACCACGCGGATGGGCCCCGGCCCGGACAGCTCGGCGGGCAGGCTCAACACATCCCCGGCGAACAGCGCGGTCTGATCGCTGAAGGGACGAATGTACTGTCCCTGAAACCAGTCATAAGCGGCCCATAACCCGCCCGCGCAAACAAGGGTCAGCACGCAGGCAAGCAGGGTCTTGAAAGTGGGCACGGGCATGAAATTAGGTCCTCGAAGGCCGCGTAGCTTGCCATGCTTGACCTGACAGATGAATATCGACGGTCTATAAAGCCTGTTTTGCGCACACGCGCCCTGCCTGGAACCCCTTATGCCTGCCCCGTTTTCCCCCGATACCTTGCGCGCCAGTTTGCAGCCCTTGGCCGCAGATGGCCCGATATCGAGAGAAGGACTGGCGTATCAGCGCTTTTACGGGCTGGACTTCCCCCATCGCGCCATCCCCGTGAAGCGTCAATTGGGGCGCTACAGCGCCGCGGGCTTCGATCTGGTCAGCCAAGTGTGGTGGCCCGAGGCGACGCCGGTGGGCACGCTGTTTGTGATACACGGTTTTTACGACCACATGGGGTTGTACCGTCACGTCATTGAATGGGGATTGGACCGAGGTTTTGTGGTGATTGCCTGCGACTTGCCGGGGCACGGCCTGTCCAGTGGCGAGCGGGCCAGCATTGGCGATTTTTATCAGTATCAGGAAGCCTTGCAGGGCTTGTTCATTGAGGCGCAGTCACTGTCGCTGCCCCAGCCGTGGCACTTGTACGGGCAAAGCACCGGTGGCGCGATCGTGGTGGATCATTTGCTGCGTCAGGGCGACAGCAGCCCGGCGCAAGGGCAGGTGATATTGATGGCACCGCTGGTGCGGCCCAAGGACTGGCATTGGTCAAAATTCAGCTATTACCTGCTGCGGCCATTCGTCAAAGGTATTGCCCGGCGTTTCAGCGAAAACACCAACAACCCCGATTTCATGCCGTTCTTGCAGGCTGATCCGTTGCAGCCGCTGCGTTTGCCTACCGCTTGGGTCGGTGCGCTGGCCCGCTGGATCCCGCGCATTGAAAGCGCACCGCCCTGTGCGCGTCAGCCGCTGATCATTCAGGGCGACGCTGATAAAACCGTGGATTGGCGACATAACGTGCAGGTGCTCAACAGCAAATTCCAGCAGCCGCACCTGTTGCTGCTACCCGGCGCTCGCCATCACTTGGCCAATGAAACGGATGAAATACGCGAGCGGTATTTCGCGTTTATGGATCGGCACTTCGACGCGTCGCCCGTAAGCTCACGGCGCCAGGCTTGAGGTGCTCTGCCCGACCGCCAATCCCGCACGCACTGCGCTCAGGGCGGCCTGGTAATACGCTTTGCCTTCAGGCGACTCAGCAAAGGTGACGAATTCTTCTAGTTCGGGGTCGGACAAGTCGCGATAAACGTAGAGCAACGTGTTATCCAACTCGCCGCCGATCTGTTCCATCAACCGCTGGCGCTGTCCGTTGAGCATGCCTTGGGCCTGACCGCCGCCGAGCAGTCCCGGGATCATCGAACTCAGGCTGTCAGCCGCCACACCGGCAATCGCGAGGCTGACTTCTGCCCCTGCTTCGCGGGCAGGCAAGGCGTTGGACAGATGGTTAATCAGCAATTGGCGGGTGGCGCTGGCTTCAATGCGGGGCAAACCTTGGGCATGCTGCGCCAATTGATCGCGACGCGTGGCCAGCAGTTCGGCCGCGACAATCTTGCGCCCCAACCCGGACTGGAAAAAAGCCAGTGCGGGGGCTGGATCGGTCAGGTTTTTGCGCATCTGATCCTTGGCGCGCGCGTCCATGGCTTGCGGGTCGAAACGCTGGCTGCTGTTGTTGACCAGTGCTTGATACACAGCGGGCGGCAAATTGCTGCGATAGCGCTCTTGGGCAGCCGTCAGCGCGTCATTGAAATGCGCACGTTGATCCGACCAGCCAGCGACCTTGTACAAATCATCCAGGCTGTCTGACCATGCGGGTAATGAACAAAAAATAAGCAACGATAAAACCAAGCGGCGCATGAAGGACTCCTGTCAACAAGTCGCTATTGTCCGGGTGTGGCGTAGGACTTGTCGAGAATTCGTCTAGTCCAAAGGGCTTTTAAAGGGCGAGCGGTATTTTTTCGTGGAACACCGCTATATGGCTCTGTCAGATTTTGAGACGTATGGATACTATGCGCGCCATGCAAATATCCTCTGATCACCCGCTGTTACTGCGCATTGTCGACGACCTGTACGCACAGGGATGGTCACAGCAAAATATCTTCCTGCCCGATGCTTTGACCCTTGAGCTGGCGGCTGAGTGCCGTAAACGTTCGGCTGAGGGTGAACTGACCCCTGCTGCGGTGGGGCGCGGGCTGAACCAGGAAGTCCGCGAGGGGATCCGCGGGGACCACATTCAATGGCTGGAGCCCGGAGAGGCGCTGGCCTGTGACAGTTATCTTGGCTTGATGGAAAGCCTGCGAGTCGCTATGAACCGCAGGCTTTTTTTGGGCCTGGAGGACTTCGAAAGCCACTTCGCGATGTACCCGCCGGGCGCGTTTTACCTCAAGCACCTGGACCGCTTTCGCGACGACGACCGACGTATGGTGTCGGCAGTGGTGTACCTCAATCAGGCATGGTTGCCCGAACATGGTGGGCACTTGCGCATGTACCTCAATGACCGCGGCGAATACGATGTGCTGCCGACGGGCGGCTGCCTGGTGGTGTTCCTTTCGGGGGAAATCCCCCATGAAGTCATGCCCGCAACCCGAGACCGCTTGTCGTTGACGGGCTGGTTCCGGCGCCGTCCCACGGAGATCGTGCTGTGAAGCCAAAAGTGCTGGTCAGCCGCTGCTTGTTGGGGCATCGCGTGCGGTATGACGCAGGTGCAAGCGGCCCGTACCCGCAACTGATGCAGTGGCAAGCTGAAGGCCGGGTGATTGCACTCTGCCCTGAGGTTGCGGGTGGCTTGCCCACGCCGCGCGCTGCGGCCGAGATTCCGGGTGGCCAAGGCAGTGAAGTCCTCAGCGGTAAGGTCCCGGTCATAACGACAGACGGTGAAGATGTCACCGAGGCGTTTGTTTCTGGCGCCCGGCAAGCGCTGGCGTTGGTTGAGAAACACGGTATTCGCGTCGCTATTCTCAAGGCCAACAGCCCTTCATGCGGCAACCGGCTAACCTACGATGGCAGTTTCAGCGCAACTAAAGTGGCAGGTCAGGGCGTGACGGCCGCGCTGCTGAGCGAGGCTGGCGTGAAGGTGTTCAGTGAACTTGAACTCGATGACGCGGCCAAAGTGCTGGAGCAATGACCCGCACCTGTCCGGGCCATACGCAGGTTTAGCGTAGAGCCCCGATTTGAGTTCAGGTAACATCCGGTGCCACTTTGCCTTGGGGAATACGCGATGAGTGATAAACAAAAACCGCAGCCTGCTGCTTCGGCCACTGGCCCTTCACACGCTGAAAGTGCCGACGCAGCGTTGCACCATATCGTTGATGGTTTTTTACATTTCCATCACGAAATCTTCCCTGAACAAGAAGCTTTTTTTAAAAAACTCGCCACTGCGCAACGACCACGGGCAATGTTCATTGCCTGTGCGGATTCGCGCATCGTGCCTGAGTTGATTACCCAAAGTGCGCCGGGTGATCTGTTTGTGACCCGTAACGTTGGCAACGTAGTTCCACCGTACGGTCAGATGAACGGTGGTGTTTCAACCGCCATTGAATACGCCGTACTGGCCTTGGGCGTGCAGCACATCATCATTTGCGGCCACTCGGACTGTGGCGCAATGCGCGCTGTGCTGAACCCGGCCAGCTTGAAAAAAATGCCGACGGTTCGCGCCTGGCTGCACCACGTAGAAGTGGCCAAAACCATGGTGCAGGACAACTGCAACTGCGCCAATGAAGCCGAAAGCATGCACGTACTGACCGAAGAAAACGTCATCGCTCAGTTGCAGCATTTGCGCACCCACCCGTCAGTGGCTTCGCGCATGGCCAGCGGGCATTTGTTCATTCATGGCTGGGTGTATGACATCGAAACCAGCCAGATCAAGGCGTATGACGCAGATAAAGGCGCTTTCCTGCCACTCGACGGGACCAACCCGATCCCGAGTGCAACGCCCAAGGCGCGTTTCTAAACCAGGCCGGTAGTCGCCGCCGGGCAGCGCGAGGCTGATTCGGCGGCGCAGCCGTCGCACGTCAATGAGCCCGTGCGACACGTGCAAGCTTACAAATTCAAACCGACACCCAACTGTTTGGACAGGCACGGCCAGCGCTTCCAGGCGGCACCGGTGTCGGGGCTGGTGAGTTTGTCGCGGTAGGCTTCCACCGATTCCAGCGCGAAACACTCGTCGTCCAGCATGCGGTCAAGCGCGTGATGCACGACTTCATCCAATTGATTGGCAAAACTCTCACCGATCAATTGATGCGCGATCAGGTTGGCCACCGTGGTGTCCAGCGGGATCAGCGGCTGCTTGAAGTGCTTGATATAGAGGTCGTTGACCTCTTCCACCAGGCGGTGCGCCAAATACGCTTCATCCAGCAAACCTTCCAGACCGACGTGTTCCTTCATCAGTGCTGGCGGCTGAACGAAAAACTGTTCGGCAATTTTCAGTACCGGCTTGATCTGCGACTCGATGCCCGCTTCGCGCGCGACTTCATTGGCCGCTTCCAGCAAGTCAGGCACTTGATCGATATAGGCGCTGACAAAGCGCGTCATCACTGCACTTTTATCGACCTCGGGCACATGAATGGTCGCGTGAAGGTGCGGCAGTTTGGTTTCCAGTTGGCGAGCGAGCAGGCCCGTATCGGCCTCATGTTCTTGGGCACACAAGATCTGCTCGCGGATGGCGGCGGTGTTCATGGGAACTCCAGGGAGACACTAGACAGGGAATATCGTTGAAAAATGGCCCCGTGAACCACAGGGCCTTTTTCAGAGGGCGCGTATTGTTATTCATTTTGCGATCGGGCAGTGAGTGCCATTTGTCGTTGGGGTCAGTTTTTTACAGTTTTCGGTCAGCGCGTTGCGGGGTTGGAGGTGCTGGCTATACTCGATTTTGTAAACGTTTTCTGATGATGCCCGACTGCCTGAGCAGGCGAGGCTCGGCGGTCAAGGTTCACTGGTTTGAAAACCGCCCCCTTGTAACGCAGGTATAGACCGGCGCAATAACAAGAAAAATAAAGGGGAACCCGCAATGAAGCGACATCCAAACCTATGGATGGGCCTGCTGTTGTGGTCCGTTTTCAATCCGGCGCAGGCCGCCTGGACCGTGAATATGACCCCCGGCGCGACTGAAGTCAGCCAGGCGGTCTTCAACCTGCACATGACCATTTTCTGGATCTGTGTGGTCATCGGCATCATTGTATTTGGTGCCATGTTCTGGTCGATGATCGTTCACCGGCGCTCCACGGGCCAGCAAGCGGCCAAGTTCCACGAGAGCACCACGGTCGAAATCCTCTGGACGGTCGTGCCTTTTCTGATCCTCGTGGCGATGGCGGTGCCAGCCACCAAAACCCTGATCAATATCTACGACAGCAGTGATTCGGATGTCGACATCCAGATCACGGGCTATCAGTGGAAGTGGCATTACAAGTACTTGGGCCAGGACGTCGAATACTTCAGCAACCTGTCCACCCCTGCCGATCAAATTCATAACAAAGCCCCCAAGGACGAGCATTACCTGCTCGAAGTCGATGAGCCGCTGGTGCTGCCAACTGGCGCCAAAGTGCGCTTTCTGGTGACTTCTGCGGATGTTATCCATTCATGGTGGGTGCCTGCGTTTGCGGTCAAGCGCGATGCGATTCCGGGGTTTATCAACGAGGCCTGGACCCGCGTCGAAAAGCCCGGCCTTTATCGCGGTCAATGCGCCGAGCTGTGCGGCAAGGACCATGGTTTCATGCCGATTGTGGTCGATGTCAAAACCCGACCCGACTACGACGCCTGGTTGGCCGAACGCAAGGCGCAGGCTGCGCAGCTCAAAGAGCTGACCAGCAAGGACTGGACCCTCGACGAGTTGGTCGCGCGGGGTGACAAGGTCTACCACACCGCTTGCGTTGCCTGTCACCAGGCTGAAGGCCAAGGGCTGCCGCCGATGTTCCCGGCGCTCAAGGGCTCCCCGATTGCCACCGGCCCCGCCGCCGACCACTTGCATCGCGTGTATTTCGGCAAGCCCGGCACGGCCATGGCCGCGTTCGGTAAACAACTGTCGGAAGTCGACATTGCGGCGGTGGTGACATACGAACGCAACGCGTGGGGCAACAACAAGGGCGACATGGTCACCCCCAAAGACGTGCTCGCGCTGAAACAGGCGCAAGGCAAATGAGCCGCTCATTGATGTGTGCGCAAGGAGTCAGGACATGAGTGCTGTTATCGATGACCACGGGCACGCCGACGACCACGCTCACGGCCCGGCCAAAGGCTTGATGCGTTGGGTACTGACCACCAATCACAAGGACATCGGCACCCTGTATCTGTGGTTCAGCTTCTGCATGTTCTTGCTCGGGGGCTCGTTCGCCATGGTTATCCGTGCCGAACTGTTCCAGCCGGGTTTGCAGATCGTCGAGCCGGCGTTCTTCAACCAGATGACCACCATGCACGGCCTGATCATGGTGTTTGGCGCGGTGATGCCCGCGTTTGTGGGGCTGGCCAACTGGATGATTCCGCTGATGATCGGTGCGCCGGACATGGCCTTGCCGCGCATGAACAACTTCAGTTTCTGGCTGCTGCCGGCGGCGTTTCTGATGCTGGTATCGACCTTGTTCATGGCCGGGGGCGGGCCGAATTTTGGCTGGACCTTCTACGCCCCCTTGTCCACCACTTATGCCCCCGAGAGCGTGACGTACTTCATCTTTGCCATCCATCTGATGGGCATCAGCTCGATCATGGGCGCAATCAACGTGATTGCCACCATCCTCAACCTGCGGGCGCCCGGCATGACGCTGATGAAAATGCCGCTGTTTGTCTGGACCTGGCTGATTACTGCTTTCCTGCTGATTGCCGTGATGCCGGTGCTGGCGGGCGTGGTCACCATGATGCTGATGGATATCCACTTCGGCACCAGCTTCTTCAGCGCGGCTGGCGGCGGCGATCCGGTGTTGTTCCAGCATGTGTTCTGGTTCTTCGGCCATCCCGAGGTGTACATCATGATCCTGCCGGCTTTCGGCGCGATCAGTGCCATCATCCCGACCTTTTCGCGCAAGCCACTGTTCGGCTATACCTCAATGGTGTACGCCACGGCCAGCATCGCTTTCCTGTCCTTTATCGTGTGGGCGCACCACATGTTTGTGGTGGGCATTCCGTTGGTGGGCGAGTTGTTTTTCATGTACGCCACGCTGCTGATCGCCGTGCCGACCGGGGTCAAAGTCTTCAACTGGGCCAGCACCATGTGGCAAGGCTCGCTGACGTTTGAAACGCCCATGCTGTTTGCCGTGGCGTTTGTGATTTTGTTCACCATCGGCGGGTTTTCCGGGTTGATGCTGGCCATTGCACCGGCCGACTTCCAGTACCACGACACCTATTTTGTGGTGGCGCACTTCCACTATGTGCTGGTACCGGGCGCAATTTTCGGCATTTTTGCCTCGACCTATTACTGGTTGCCGAAGTGGACGGGGCATATGTACGACGAAACCCTTGGCCGGCTGCATTTTTGGTTGTCCTTCGTGGGCATGAACCTGACATTTTTCCCGATGCACTTCGTGGGACTGGCCGGTATGCCGCGTCGGATTCCGGACTACAACCTGCAATTTGCCGACTTCAACATGGTGTCGTCGATCGGTGGGTTCATGTTTGGCGCGACCCAATTGCTGTTCCTGTTCATCGTCATCAAATGCATTCGTGGCGGGCCGAAAGCGCCTGCCAAACCGTGGGACGGCGCCGAAGGCCTGGAATGGAGCGTGCCATCGCCCGCGCCGTATCACACCTTTACGACGCCGCCTGAAATCAAGTGAACCCTTTGTTCTGACCCTTTACGGAGGGAGAGGGCCAGGGATATTAAGGCAGCAGGAGGATTCATGGCTGACTCAACATCGATCAAGCGCCTGGTTATGCGCCTGTTGCTGATGGTGGTGGTGATGTTTGCCTTCGGCTTTGCCCTGGTGCCGCTGTATGACGTGATGTGCAAAGCCTTCGGCATTAACGGCAAGACGGCCGGGCAGTATGAGGGGGCGCAGGTAGTGGACACCCGGCGGCAGGTGCGGGTGCAGTTTCTGGCCACCAACAACCTGGGCATGGTGTGGGAGTTTTACCCCAAGGGCGATCAGTTAGTGGTCAACCCCGGCGGCGTGTACGAGATGGTATTTGTGGCGTCCAACCCGTCTGACCACCCCATGTCGGCCCAAGCGGTGCCGAGTATTTCCCCGGCTGAAGCGGCGCAGTATTTCCACAAGACCGAATGTTTCTGTTTCACCCAGCAAGTGCTGCAAGCGGGACAGCGCATCGAAATGCCCATGCGTTTTATCGTCGACCGCGACATGCCCAAGGACGTGAAGCATCTGACGCTGGCCTACACGCTGTTCGATATCACCGCGCGCCATCCGCCCGTTGCTGCTGCTGGCAATGACGCTCAAAGGCCAGCCCGATAAGGAGAACGCTCCATGGCAACTCATGATCACTACTATGTCCCGGCGCAAAGCAAGTGGCCGATCATTGCCACGGTAGGCCTGCTGGTCACGGTGTGCGGGCTAGCCACGTGGTTCAACGACCTCAAGGCCGCACGCCCTGAATCCCATGGTCCGCTGATCTTTTTCGTCGGCAGCCTGCTGGTGGCCTACATGATGGTGGGCTGGTTCGGTGCGGTGATTAAAGAGAGCCGCGCCGGGCTGTACAGCCCGCAGCTCGATCGCTCGTTTCGCTGGGGCATGACGTGGTTCATCTTTTCGGAAGTGATGTTCTTCGCGGCGTTTTTTGGCGCACTGTTTTACGTGCGTCATTTTTCGGGCCCGTGGCTGGGCGGTGAAGGCAGCAAAGCGCTGGCACACATGTTGTGGCCCAACTTTCAGTTTGCCTGGCCCTTGCTGAACAGCCCCGATCCGGTGCTTTACCCGGCGCCCAAAGACATCATCAACCCGTGGGGCCTGCCGCTGCTCAATACGGTGTTGCTGGTCAGCTCCAGCGTCACCCTCACCCTCGCTCACCATGCGCTGAACAAAGGCCAGCGCGGTGCTTTGAAAGCCTGGTTGGGGCTGACTGTGGTGCTGGGCATCGCTTTCTTGGGCTTTCAGGCCGAGGAATACATTCATGCCTATAAGGAGCTGGGGCTAACGCTGGGTTCGGGTGTGTATGGCGCGACCTTCTTTATGCTCACCGGCTTCCATGGCGCCCACGTCACCATCGGCACCCTGATTCTGTTGGTGATGTTGGTGCGTATCGTGCGCGGGCATTTCAATGCCGAGCATCAGTTCGGGTTCCAGGCGGCGAGTTGGTACTGGCACTTTGTGGACGCTGTGTGGGTGGCGTTGTTCCTGTTTGTCTACGTGCTGTAGACGCCCCGACCATGGCCGCCTTTGCGCCCGGGCGTTTACCCACGTTGGTGGTCTTGGCGTTATTGCCTGTGCTGGTGTTTCTGGGCGTTTGGCAGCTGGGACGTGCCGAGCAAAAGCGCGTGCTGCTCGACCATTACGCCGAACGCCGGGCTGCCGCGCCAGTGGCTGTCGGGCAGTTGATGAGCGACGGCGCCCCCGCCTTTCGCCGGGTGCAATTGCGGGGCCATCTGGATGCGCAACACAGCGTGTTACTGGACAACCGTATGCGCGACGGCAAGGTCGGGGTCGAGCTGCTGCAGCCCTTTCAGGATCAGGCCAGCGGCCAGTGGCTGCTGCTTAATCGCGGCTGGATTGAATGGCCAAGTCGGCGCACGCCACCCGTGTTCAGCACCCCGGATCAGTTATTGGACCTCGAAGGCTGGGTGTACGAATCCCCCGGCGCGCCCTTCCAGTTGCGCGCCGACCCGACCACAGGTGATTGGCCGCGACTGGTGACAGCGGTCTTCCCGGCCAGATTGTGGGATGAGCTGGGTCGAATCGGTTTTAACGATGAAGTGCGTATTACGCCCGGCCCTGCGGCGTATCAAGCCGACTGGCCGGTGATCGCCACGGGCATGGGGCCGGAAAAACATACCGCGTATGCCGTGCAATGGTTCGCCATGGCGCTGGCGTTGTGCGGGCTTTATGGGTACCTCGGTTGGCATAACGCTCGGGAGAAGCGCCATGGGAACGGCCATCAATCGGTCTGAAACGGCTCGCAACGCAGCACCGGCTACGCGGCGTCGAGGACGGCTGCAGTTGATCTTTATTCTGTTGCTGACCATCGGTCCGATGGTATTGGCCACCGGGATGTACACGCTCAAGTTCTGGGTGCCGGAAAGCCGCAGTTATCACGGTGAACTGATTGGTAACGGCCCGACCCGGGCTCAATTGGGTGTTGAAACGGACGAGCACCGCTGGCAGTTGCTGGTGACCGCACCGCAAACCTGCACCGTTGCGTGTCAGCAATTGGTGTACCTGGCACGCCAGATTCAGATCGGTCTGGGGCGCGATGCCTCCCGCGCCACCCATGCGCTGGCAAGCGCGCAGCCGCTGGACGCTGACTATGTGGCCAAGCTGCAACGTGAATACCCGCAGTTGCAGCGTTATGCGATGGACATGCCGGCGTACACACAGGGCGCGCAGGGCAATGGCGGCGCGCAGCTGTGGATCATCGATCCGCACGGCAATCTGGTGCTGCGCTACGACCCCAGTGTCAAAGGCAAGGATGTGCTCAACGACCTGCGCCACCTGTTGAAACTGTCCAACATCGGGTAGGAAAACCGTCATGGCCAAAGCCGGATTTCGTCTCGCATTACTTGCAACCTTGCTGGCCCTGGTGGTGGTGTTACTGGGTGCCTACACGCGTTTGACCCATGCCGGGCTGGGTTGCCCGGACTGGCCCGGCTGCTATGGCTTCATCAGCGTACCCAAAACCGATGCTCAATTGGCCCATGCTGAACGGCACTTTCCCGACACCCCGGTACATGCCGAAAAAGGCAGGAGCGAGATGGTGCACCGCTACTTCGCCGGCACGCTGGCGTTGGTGATCGTGCTGTTGGCGGCGCGCGCCTGGCGTCAGCGTGCACTGCCCGGTCAACCCCTCAAATTGCCGTTGTTCATTCTGTTGGTGGTGCTCGCGCAGGCGGCCTTTGGCATGTGGACAGTCACGCTCAAACTCTGGCCGCAAGTGGTGACCGGCCATCTACTTGGCGGTTTTGCGACCTTGAGCTTGTTGTTTTTGCTGACCCTGCGCTTGTCAGGCGTGCTGCCAGCGCTGGCCGTGCCACGCCGTTTACAGGGGTGGGCGACTGCCGGGCTGGTGCTGGCGATTGTGCAAATCGCACTGGGTGGCTGGGTCAGTTCCAATTACGCCGCCGTGGCGTGTGTCGATCTGCCGACGTGCCATGGTCAATGGTGGCCGCCGGCCGATTTCGCTAACGGCTTTCATCTGACGCAACACATCGGCCCCAACTATTTGGGCGGCCAGCTGGACAGCGACGCGCGCACGGCGATTCATCTCACTCATCGCATGGGGGCGTTGGTGCTCACGGTTGTGTTGCTGGGGCTGGCCTGGCAACTGCGTCGGGTGGGCATGACGCGGCTGGCGGGGTTACTGATGCTGGCGCTTGGCCTGCAACTGAGTCTGGGTGTCAGCAACGTGCTGTTCGGCTTGCCCCTGGCGGTTGCCGTGGCACATAACGCTGGCGGCGCCGTCCTGTTGTTGACGCTGGTGCTGGTCAATTACCACGCTCGTACGGCCCTGGTCAGGGTCCAGGCGCCGCGTCTTGCCCGCTGGCGTTTCAGCCCTCGACCACCCGTGCCCGCGCCGATCCTGCTTAAAGGAGAACTGCCATGGCGACCTTGATCGTCGAACGGCCGCGTCAGGCGTTGTGGCGTGATTACCTGGAGTTGACCAAACCCAAGGTGGTGATGCTGATGCTCATCACCTCGCTGGTGGGCATGTTCCTCGCTACGCGCGCGGGCGTGCCGTGGACAGTGCTGGTCTTTGGCAATCTGGGGATTGGCTTGTGCGCTGGCGGGGCGGCGGCGGTCAATCATGTGGTGGACCGGCGCATTGATGCGTTGATGGCGCGCACCCAGAAACGTCCGCTGGCCGAGGGGCGGGTTTCAGCCGGTGCTGCGCTTTCGTTCGCCCTGTTGCTGTCAGTGTCGGGGCTGGGGATGTTATGGGTGTTCACCAATGCACTCGCGGCATGGCTGACGCTGGCATCGTTGCTGGGGTATGCGGTGATTTATACCGGCTTTCTCAAACGCGCCACCCCGCAGAACATCGTGATCGGCGGGCTGGCCGGGGCTGCACCGCCACTGCTGGGCTGGGTGTGCGTGACCGGGCATGTGACTGCCGAACCGCTGTTATTGGTGCTGATTATCTTCGCGTGGACCCCGCCGCATTTTTGGGCACTGGCGATCTATCGCAAAACCGAATACGCGAACGCCGACATTCCGATGCTGCCCGTGACCCATGGCGAGCAGTACACCAAGTTGCACATCCTGCTTTACACCTGTGTGCTGCTGGCCGTGAGCCTGCTGCCGTTTGTGATTCGCATGAGCGGCGGGCTCTACCTGGTGTGTGCCCTGGGGTTGGGTGCACGCTTTCTGTATTGGGCATGGGTGCTGTACCGTGGCACCCTGCCGCACGCCGCGATCAACACCTTCAAGTACTCTATTTACTACCTGTTCGCGTTGTTCATCGCCTTGCTTGTCGATCATTACTCAGTGTTGAACCTATGACTAAAACTCAAAAAACCGTTTACATCCTCGTTGCGCTGGTGGCGTTGGTCATGGGCCTGACGTTTAACAAAATCATGTCCGGCAAAGGCCAGAGCGACAATACGGCGCTGATCGATGCGGGCATCATTCTGCTGCCGCAGAGCCGTCCGTTGCCGGCGATCAAGATGACCAACCAGGACGGTCAGCCGGTGCAAATGAACGAACTGAAAGGCACGTGGAGCGTGTTGTTCTTCGGTTACACCTTTTGCCCGGATATCTGCCCGACCACCTTGGCCCAGCTGCGTCAGATCAAAAGCGAGTTACCGAAAGCCGTGCAGGACAAACTGCAAATCGTACTGGTCAGCGTCGACCCGCATCGCGACACCCCCCAGCAGCTCAAGCAATACCTGGGTTACTTCGATCCGCAGTTCGTGGGCCTGACGCCTGCGTCCATTGAAGAGCTGCAAACCTTGGCCAATGCGGTGAGCATTCCGTTCATTCCCGCAGACACCAGCAAACCCAATTACACGGTCGACCACAGTGGCAATCTGGCGCTGATTGGCCCGGACGGCACTCAGCGGGGGTTTATCCGCGCACCGTTCAACAACCAGAAAATGGTTGCCCAGTTACCGGGTTTGGTCGAAAGGAAGTAAGGGTAAGCAGTTGCTGCTGGCACAGGCTGCGAGCTTGCAGATCCAAGCTCGTAGCCTGCGGCAGCGATCAGGCGAGGGGCAGAGGCATTAGAACGCCGGAACGATGGCGCCTTTGTACTTCTCGTTGATGAACGCTTTCACTTCAGGTTTGTGCAGCGCGGCAACCAGTTTCTTCATGTCGTCCGAATCTTTGTCGTCCGGGCGAGCTACCAGAATATTCACGTAAGGCGAGTCGCTGCCTTCGATCACCAGTGCGTCTTTTTCCGGGTTCAACCGGGCTTCCAGCGCGTAGTTGGTGTTGATCAGTGCCATATCGACCTGGGTCAGCACACGCGGGATGGTGGCAGCTTCCAGTTCACGGAATTTCAGGCCCTTTTTGTTCTCCACAACGTCTTTAGGCGTCGAGAGAATGTTGTGTGAGTCCTTGAGCTTGATCAAGCCCGCCTTGTCCAGCAGCAACAATGCACGACCGCCGTTGGTGGCGTCGTTGGGGATGATCACGGTCGCGCCCTCGGGCAGTTCATCAAGCGTTTTGTACTTGGAAGAGTAAGCGCCCAGCGGCTCAAGGTGAACGCTGGCCACGTTGACCAGGTTTGTCCCCTTGGCCTTGTTGAACTCATCCAGGTAAGGCTGGTGCTGGAAGAAGTTGGCATCCAGGCGCTTTTCGGCGACTTGCACGTTTGGCTGAATGTAGTCGGTGAACACCTTGACCTTGAGATTAACGCCTTGTTTGGCCAATTCTGGCTTCACGAACTCAAGGATTTCGGCGTGCGGCACAGGCGTGGCCGCCACCGTCAGATCGCCCGCGTGGGCTGAAAACGCCGCAACAGCGGCTACCGCAGCAAATAACTTCTTCATCCAGCAACTCCTTGTGAACACCTGACTTCAGGCGCCTGCCAGCCCGGAGGCTGGCGGTTACGTTTATTAACGAGGGGTCGCGCTCACTTGCGCGAAAAGTGCACCACCAGCCGATCGCCAACGGTTTGCAGAATTTGCACCAGAATCAGCAACAGCACCACTGTCACGATCATCACGTCGGGCTGGAAGCGCTGGTAACCAAAGCGGATGGCCAGGTCGCCCAGACCACCCGCGCCGACGACGCCTGCCATGGCGGTGTAGCCCACCAGCGTAATGGCTGTCACCGTTATCGCAGCAAATATGCCGGGGCGGGCTTCAGGTAACAACGCACTGGTAATGATCTGACGCGTATTGGCGCCCATTGCCTGAGTGGCTTCGATGATGCCGCGGTCCACTTCTCGAAACGCTGTTTCGACCAGGCGCGCAAAGAACGGCGTGGCCCCCACGACCAACGGCGGAATCGCACCGGCGACACCCAGCGAGGTACCGGTAATCAAGACCGTGAACGGGATCATCACAACCAGCAGGATGATGAAGGGCAGCGAACGCAGAATGTTCACCACGAACGACAGGGCCGAATACAGGGTTTTCTGTTCCAGCAGTTGGCGCGGGCTGCACAGGAACAGCAGGATGCCCAGCGGCAAGCCGAGCAACACCGTAAACAGCAGCGAACCGCCAAGCATGATCAGGGTGTCGCCCGTGGCCAGCCAGATTTCGTACCAGTCGATGTTGGAAAAGAAGCTCAAGAGGGTTTCCATTAGCGCAGCACCTCCATATGTACGTCTGCGGCGGTGAAGCGCGCGAAAGCAGCGTCCATGTCGCCACCGGTGATGGCGAGGGTCAGTTGCCCATAAGGGGTGTCTTTGATGCGGTCAATGCGACCGGCCAGGATGCTGTAGTCCACACCCGTTTCACGGGCAATAGTGCCCAGCAACGGCGCGTAGGTGGCTTCGCCCTGAAAGGTCAGACGCACGATGCGGCCTGGCACGTGAGCGAAGTCGTCACGTTGTTCGCTTTCATCGATCTGCTCGTCTTCCTGCACAAAACGCTTGGTCGTCGGGTGCTTGGGGTGCAGGAACACATCGGCCACGGGGCCTTGCTCGACGATTTTGCCTGCATCCATGACCGCGACCACGTCACACACGCGACGGATGACGTCCATTTCATGGGTGATCAGCACGATGGTCAGCTTCAACTCGCGGTTGATTTCGGCCAGCAACTGCAACACCGAAGCGGTGGTTTGTGGGTCGAGGGCGCTGGTGGCCTCGTCGCACAGCAACACTTTGGGCTGGGTGGACAAGGCACGGGCGATGCCCACGCGCTGTTTTTGCCCGCCCGACAGTTGTGCGGGGTACTTTTTGGCGTGGTCGGACAAGCCCACCCGTGCCAGCAGTTCAGCGACACGTTTGTCGATTTCGCTGCGGGATAATTCACCGGCCAGCGTCAGGGGCAGCGCAACGTTGTCAGCCACTGTCTTGGAGGCCAGCAGGTTGAAGTGCTGAAAGATCATGCCGACTTGTTGACGGAAACGGCGCAGGTCGTTGCCATCCATCGCCGTGACGTCTTCGTTGTCGACGATGATCTGCCCGCCGCTCGGTGTTTCGAGGCGGTTGATCAGGCGCAGCAATGTACTTTTACCCGCACCGGAATGGCCAATCAGACCAAATACCTGACCGCTCTCGACACGCAAACTGGTGGAGTGCAGCGCGGGAATGTCCTTACCGGCGACCCGGTAAGTTTTATGAACGTTATGGAACTCAATCACGTAGCGAACCTTGTGGGGCGCGAAAAAATAAGATCAGCGGTTAGCCGGGCGCGCATTTTAGCCTGTCCGTATAGAGGTTCTTAGCATTTATTTGCGCTCCATCCTTTGATTTGGCAATAAGACGATCAAAGGTCAGAAAAAAGGAACGTCGCCAAAGGGTACAAGTCAGTACTAGAGCAACTCACATCCCATTTTGGGAGATTTGTCCACAAAGCCCGGCCCGTGGGGCTTTTGCCAACAAGGAGTGACGTCTGATGAGTACCAAAAAACCGTCTTCGAACAAGAGCCAGATGGCCGGCACCGACACCTTGGATCGTGGCAACACGAACGTCAAACTTGAAAGCCTGGAAAGCTATCGCGATGACGCCACCGATCAGGCATTGCGCACCAATCAAGGGGTGAAGATTGCAGACAATCAAAACACACTGAAAGTTGGCGCCAGAGGCCCTTCGTTGCTTGAAGACTTCATCATGCGCGAGAAGATCACGCACTTTGACCATGAACGCATTCCAGAGCGCATCGTCCACGCCCGTGGCACTGGCGCCCATGGCTACTTTCAGACATACGAAGCCCATAGCGCCTTGACCAAGGCTGGCTTCCTGCAGGACCCGAGCAAGAAAACCCCGGTATTTGTGCGTTTTTCCACTGTTCAAGGTCCGCGCGGCTCGGGCGATACCGTGCGCGACGTACGCGGGTTTGCGGTTAAATTTTTCACCGACGAAGGCAACTTCGATCTGGTCGGCAATAACATGCCAGTCTTTTTCATTCAGGACGCCATCAAGTTTCCTGACTTTGTACATGCGGTAAAACCTGAGCCGCATAACGAAATTCCTACAGGCGGCTCAGCCCACGATACGTTCTGGGATTTCGTTTCGCTGGTGCCCGAATCGGCGCACATGGTCATTTGGGCCATGTCAGATCGGGCCATTCCGAAAAGCCTGCGCAGCATGCAGGGCTTCGGCGTGCATACCTTCAGGCTGGTCAATGCCGAGGGTAAATCCAATTTCGTTAAATTCCATTGGCGCCCAAGTGCAGGCACCTGCTCATTGGTGTGGGACGAAGCACAAAAGCTCGCCGGTAAAGACACCGATTTCCATCGCCGCGATCTGTGGGAAGCGATTGAAGTGGGCGATTACCCTGAGTGGGAATTGGGGGTTCAAATCATTGCCGAGGAAGACGAACATAAGTTTGAGTTCGACATCCTTGACCCGACCAAACTGATCCCCGAAGAGTTGGTGCCTATCACGCCACTGGGCAAAATGGTGCTTAACCGTAACCCGGACAACTTCTTTGCCGAGACCGAGCAGGTTGCGTTCTGCCCGGGCCATATCGTGCCTGGTATCGATTTCTCCAACGACCCGCTGCTGCAAGGCCGACTGTTCTCGTACACCGATACGCAGATCAGCCGTCTGGGCGGGCCGAACTTCCATGAAATCCCAATCAACCGCCCGGTCGCGCCGTTCCATAACAACCAGCGTGACGCACAGCACCGCAGCACCATCCATACAGGTCGGGCGTCTTACGAGCCTAACTCGATTGATGGCGGCTGGCCGAAAGAAACCCCGCCAGCTGCGCGCGATGGCGGATTTGAAAGCTACCCGGAACGCATCGATGCGAACAAGATTCGCCAACGCAGCGAGTCGTTCAGCGATCACTTCTCGCAAGCGCGGTTGTTCTTCCACAGCATGAGTAAACACGAGCAAGAACACATCATTGCGGCTTATAGCTTTGAGTTGGGCAAGGTCGAACGCGAGCATATCCGTGCGCGTCAGGTAAACGAGATTCTGGCCAACATCGATCTCGAACTGGCCAAACGTGTGGCCGAAAACCTTGGTCTGCCGGCGCCTAAAGCAGGCACCGTGGACGCCCGCAAAACCAGCGTCAGCCAGTCCCCTGCGCTGAGCCAGGCCAACCTGCTGCCAGGCAATATCAAAACCCGTAAAGTGGCGATTTTGGCTGCCAACGGCGTCGATGGTGCCGTGATTGATGCACTTAAGCAGGCGCTGGCGGCGGAAGGCGCGCATGCCAAGTTGCTGGGCCCGACTTCAGCGCCTGTGAAGACAGTTGATGGCAAAGTGCTGCCGGTGGATGCGTCAATGGAAGGCATGCCTTCCGTGGTTTTCGACGCCGTGTATGTGCCCGGCGGCGCCGCATCGATCAAAGCCCTCAGCGGCGATGGCGTAGCTTTGCATTACGTACTGGAAGCTTATAAACACTTGAAAGCGATTGCGCTGCACGGCGAAGCCAAGCAGTTGCTGGATGTGTTGCATTTGCAGGCGGATGAGGGGCTGTTGGTGCTCAAGGATGCCAAGGACCTCAAGGCATTCTTTGCTGCCATAGGTCAGCATCGTGTCTGGGCGCGTGAGCCGAAGGCCAAAGCAATCCCGGCATAAGGTGAGCCAAAAAAAACGCGCTTGCAGAACCTGCAAGCGCGTTTTTTTACGTCGGTAGCCTGTCGATCAAGGCTTGCTTGGAATCAGCACCATTTGCGCGGGGACATGGCGCACGATGTGGCGGTCAAGCTTGAGGTCGAACTCAGGGTCAAGTTTTTTAACCCGCTTGCTGATCAAGGTCGCCAGCCATGGGTAATCGGCTGTGCGCGGCACTTGCAGCGTGACGGCGCACTGATAATTGACGATGTCTTGCGCGATCAGGTCCAGTTGGTGGCGAAGTTTCTTGATATCGGTGATGTTCAAAGCAACAGTCGTGCTTTCGGCTGCCGGGTCGATGACCTTGGCCGGTGGGCGCGCTTCAGCCGCCTTGAGCGCGGCTTCGGCTTTATCCAGCTCGGCTTTGCGCGCATGGGCGATCGCGCTGTTGACGCCGCTAGTCAGGGCGGGCGCCTTGGGCATGAGGGTGCGAGCACGGCTCAACGCGGTGGCTGCCGCGTTCACATCGCCCTTTTGCAGGAAGATCTGACTGCGTTGCAGGTAGGCCTCAGCCAGTTGGCGCTGGTACTGCACCCACTGCGGGTCGTCCGGGGTTTGCGCTTGCAGGGTCGCCAATTCGTCTTCGGCGGTCGCAAGTTCGCTGCTGGCCAGGTTTTGCTCCAGTTGAGCGATGGCCGCGGCACGCTGTTGCTGCGCGAGCTGGTCGGCAGTCGGAGTGCTTTGGCAGGCGCCCAGCAGCACGGTAAATGCGGCAAGGAGCACGTAACGGTAGTTGAACAGCTTCATTCCTGCGGCTCTCTAAGTGCGCAAAAAACGAGCAAGTCTACACCCCTCGACGGGGCAGAACAAAACTCAGCAGAAACAGTGCAGCGGCACACACCACAATCGACGGGCCAGCCGGCGTGTCCTTGAACCACGACAGCGCAAGGCCACCACACACGGCCATCATCCCCAGCACACTCGCGCCAAGGGCCATTTGTTCAGGGGAGCGGGCATGGCGCTGAGCCGCTGCCGCCGGGATGATCAGCAGCGATGTAATCAACAGCACTCCGACAATCTTCATTGCCACGGCAATCACCACAGCAATCAACAGCATCAGGGTCATGCGCAGTGCGGCGACGGGCAAACCTTCGACCATCGCCAGCTCTTCGTGCACTGTAATCGCCAGTAACGGTCGCCACAATGCGACCAATAGCGCCAGCACCGCAGCGCTGCCTCCCACAATCCACATCAGGTCTGTCGGGCTGATCGCCAGCAGGTCACCGAACAGGTAGGCCATCAGGTCAATCCGCACTTCATGCATGAAGCTTAGTACGACCAGCCCGAGGGACAAGGTGCTGGGTGCGAGAATTCCGAGAAGCGTGTCTGAAGCCAGCGGTTGTCGTTGTTGCAAGGTGACCAGAAGAATGGCCAGCAACAGGCAGCCGACCGTCACGGCAATGGCCGGGCTGATGTCCAGCAAGAAGCCCAGGGCCACACCCAGCAGGGCCGCGTGGGACAACGTATCGCCGAAATAGGCCATGCGTCGCCACACCACAAATGACCCCAGGGGGCCTGCAACCACCGCCAAAGCCAAGCCAGCCAGCAGGGCGTAAAACAAAAAATCAGCCATGCTTGCAGCCTTCTCCATGAACGTGTGCGTGCGCTGTTGGAGCGCCTTCGGTTACCACAGAGCCATGCAAGTCATGGGCGTGGTCGTGATGGTGGTGATAAATCGCCAGGCTTTGTGCGTTTTTGCCGAACAGCTCGACGAATGCGGGGTCGCCGCTGACCTGCTCCGGGTGGCCCGAGCAGCAGACGTGACGGTTGAGGCACACCACCTGGTCAGTGGTGCTCATCACCAAGTGCAGGTCGTGGGACACCATGAGCACGCCGCAGCCGTGACGGTCGCGCAAACGGGTAATGAGTGCGTACAACTCGGACTGACCCGCCACGTCCACGCCCTGCACCGGCTCGTCGAGCACCAGCAGTTCAGGTTTGCGCAGCAAGGCCCGGGCGAGCAGCACACGTTGCATTTCGCCGCCGGAGACACTTTGTACCGGGCTGTCGATGACTTTTTCGGCGCCTACTTCTTTCAAGGCTTGCAGTGCCTGAGCGCGATCAACGCCCGGCACCAGCCGCAAAAAGCGCAGCACCGAGAGGGGCAGCGTCGGGTCGACGTGCAATTTTTGCGGCATATACCCCACACGCAGCTTGGGCTTGCGCCAAACACTGCCGTTCGTCGGTTTGATCAGCCCGAGCACCGCTTTGACCAATGTAGTTTTACCCGCGCCATTCGGGCCGATCAGGGTCACAATTTGCCCGGGTTCGACGCTCAGTTCGATATTGTCGAGCACGTTTTGCCCGGAATAGGTCACGGTGACGTGTTCAAGGCGAATCAATGCAGCGCTCATCAAGCCTCCCGGCAACCTGCGCACAGCCCGACCACTTCAACAGTCTGGCCTTCGACAGTAAAGCCGACATCCTGCGCGCTGCTGATAATCGCATCGCTGATGGATTTTTGCTCCAGCTCAATGGCTGCGTGGCAGGTGCGGCAAATCAGGAACTGGCCCTGATGCGGGTGCTCGGGGTGGCTGCATCCGATAAAGGCGTTGAGTGACGAGATGCGATGCACCAGGCCGTTTTCCAACAGAAAGTCGAGTGCCCGGTACACAGTAGGCGGCGCAGCGCGGCGTCCGTCTTGCTCGCTGAGTACGGCCAGAATGTCGTACGCGCCCAGCGGCTTGTGGCTCTGCCATACCAGCTCCAGCACACGCTTGCGCAATGCGGTCAGGCGCAAGCCCTTTTGCGCACACAAAGCATCGGCTTCGCTGAGGGCGCTGTGGACGCAATGGGAGTGGTCATGTGGGCGGCTGGCGAGGGGTGTAATAGGCATGGGCGGCGACGATTTCTGAGAGAGACGTTATTATGTTACCCGTTTCAACCACTTCGAGTGCTCATCGTGTCCCGTCTTTTTTCGATTTTTATTGCTTTCAGTGCCTGTTTGCTGGTGATCGGCCCGGCTCAGGCGGACGTTAAGGTGCTCACCAGCATCAAACCCTTGCAGCTGATCGCGGCTGCCGTGCAGGACGGTGTGGGCACGCCGGACGTATTGCTGCCGCCCAATGCGTCGCCACACAGCTTCGCACTTCGTCCATCCGACGTACGGCGTGTGCAGTCTGCCGACCTGCTGTACTGGATCGGCCCGGACATGGAGGGCTTCATGCCGCGGGTGCTTAATGGGCGTGCAGCGCCGTCGGTGTCTGTACAGACCTTGCCGGGCCTTACCCTGCGTCACTTTACCCAAGACAGTCACTCCCATGATGAGGATGCTGCCGAGCATGATCATGATCATCGCCCCGGCACGCTGGATGCCCACCTGTGGTTGGCGCCCGCGAATGCGCGGGTTATCGCCGCCAAAATGGCGACTGACCTGAGTGAGAAAGATCCGGCGAATGCGGCGAAATATCAGCGCAACCTGAAAGCGTTCAACGAACGTCTGGATGCGTTGGATGCGCGCCTGAAGGCCCGTCTGGCGGGGGTCGCCGACAAGCCGTTCTTTGTCTTCCATGAAGGCTACGACTACTTCGAAAGTGCTTACGGCCTCAAGCATGCAGGTGTCTTTAGCGTCGCATCGGAAGTGCAACCCGGTGCTCAACATGTGGCTGCGATGCGCAAGCGATTGCAGCAAGTGGGCAAAACCTGTGTGTTCAGTGAGCCGCCGTTGCGTCCGCGCCTGGCTGAAACACTGACGGCCGGGATGCCCGTCAAGTTGGCTGAGCTTGATGCGTTGGGCGGCTACACGCCGGCGACGGCTCAAGGGTATGAGCAACTGCTGGAGACGTTGGGCAACGACTTGGCGGGCTGTCTGGAAAGCTTGTAAGACGGATCTTTGTAGCCACTGTCGGGGCAAGAGGTGCTGCCTCGACAGTGATGACAAAAGCCGCGCGGTTACAGCGCGAACGGTAGGGCGATGCTGACCTTTTGGTGGGCAGCAAGACGTTGTTCGAACTCGGCCGGGTCGTGAATCAGCACGTCCTGGCCTGCAAACGTCTGTGCCGCAATCAGGCGCGACAGCCAGAAGCGTACACAGGCGACGCGCAGCAGGGTGGGCCAAAGCTCGGCTTCGCTGGCGGTAAACGGCCGCAGCGCTGCATAGGCACCCAGCAAGGCGCGGGCACGCGGGGCGTCTATTTGGCCAGCGTCGTCTGCGCACCAGTCGTTCAGTGCAATGGCCACGTCGTACAGCATCGGCCCGGAGCAGGCGTTGTAGAAGTCGATCAGCCCGGTCAGGTGCGTGCCTTCGAACATTGCGTTGTCGCGGAACAGGTCGCCGTGCAAGTTGGCCCGTGGCAGCGCCAGAATCTGTGCCTTGCGCTCGCTGATTTCATCCAGTGCCAGTTGTAGCAAGCGGGCTGCATCAGGCGTCAGGTCTTTTTTCAGCGCGGGGCCTTCGGCCAGCATCCAGTCCAGGCCACGGTCCGTCTTGCGCTCAAGCACCTTGCCGCGGGTTGCCACATGCAAATGACCGAGCAGCTCGCCCACCTGCGCACAGTGTTGAGCATTGGCTTCGCGAATGTGTTTGCCCGCCAGACGCGGTTGCAACAGCGCGGGTTTGCCTTTGAGTTCACGTAAGGCTTGGCCATCCAGCGTGCGCAAGGCATAGGGCACCGGCAAGTCGGCGTCGTGCAGCACGTCCAGCAATTCAATGAAGAATGGCATTTCGTCGATGGGACCACGCTCAACCAGAGTCAGAACGTATTCGCCCTTCTCCAGGCTGATGAAGTAGTTGGTGTTTTCGCTACCCGCGGCAATCCCCTGGAAGTCGAGCAAACGGCCGAGCCCATAAGGCGCAAGAAAAGTTTCCAGCTCGGGACGAGCCAGTTGCGTGAAAACAGACATGGTTAAAACTGCCAGTACGGGCGCCGCGACGGCGCGGCGCCGATTAAAGTTAAGACGCTATTTCCATTCGAAAATTTTCCACGATGGAATCAGCATATCCGGCTGGTCGGAACGGATGTAATTGCCATCTGAACCATCAGCGCGTACCAGAAAGTACGGTTTGCCCCCTTTTGGGGTGACCTTGATGGCGTACAGGAAGCCGTTTTGACGGTACTCCTGGATGGTTTTATCGCCTTCCGTGCGAATGGTGACTTCCGGATCGGCGGAAGGTGCTTCATCTGCCGCGAAGGTTACCAGCGGAATGGCTGCAATCAAGCTGGTGAGCAACAGGCGATTAAGTGTGCGCATGATAACCTTGTCCCTTTGTCGTCATTGGTCCGGACATTCTAGCGCCGGACTCGCCGAAAAGGTTGATCCTGCTCATGAGTCAAGCACCCCTCGTCCTGGTGGACGGTTCTTCATATCTGTACCGCGCTTTCCACGCCTTGCCACCGCTGACCACGTCCAAGGGCCTGCCGACAGGTGCCGTGAAAGGCGTGTTGAACATGCTGAAAAGCCTGCGCAAGCAGTACCCGGACAGCCCGTTCGCGGTTGTTTTCGATGCCAAGGGCGGGACATTTCGCGATGACATGTACGCCGAATACAAAGCTAATCGGCCGAGCATGCCCGATGACATGCGCGTGCAAATCGAGCCCTTGCATGCGAGCGTGATCGCGCTGGGCTTCCCGCTGTTGTGTGTGGAAGGCGTCGAGGCCGACGACGTGATCGGCACGCTGGCGCGCAGCAGCGCCGCGGCAGACCGCCCGGTGGTGATCTCCACCGGCGACAAAGACATGGCGCAACTGGTCGACGGCCACATCACCCTGGTCAACACCATGACCGGCAGTGTGCTGGACGTTGAAGGGGTCAAAGAGAAGTTTGGCGTGACGCCCGAGCAGATCATTGATTACTTGGCGCTGATGGGCGACTCCTCCGACAACATTCCTGGCGTTCCGGGCATTGGCCCCAAGACAGCTTCTGGCTTGCTGGTGGGTGTGGGCGGCGGTCTGGTCGACTTGTATGAAAAACTCGACATCGTTCCGACGCTACCGATTCGCGGGGCTAAAAACCTGCCCGCGAAGCTGGAAGAACACCGGGAAATGGCATTTTTGTCGTATCAGCTGGCCACGATCAAAATTGATGTGCCGCTGGATATCGGCCTTGAGGACTTGCACCTCAAAGCGCCCGATTGCGACAAGCTGATCGAGTTGTACACCGAACTGGAGTTCAAAAGCTGGATCGCTGAAGTCGAGCGAGAAGCCAAACGCTCGGGCCAAGTGATTGTTCATGAAGAGCCGATGACGAGTACTGACAGCGAAGTGCAGTACGAAACCATCCTTGATCAGGCCAGGTTTGATGTGTGGCTGAAAAAGCTGCAGGACGCCAAGCTGATCGCTTTCGATACCGAAACCACGGGTCTGGATGCTCAGCAAGCGCAGCTGGTGGGGTTGTCGTTCGCAGTCAAGCCTGGAGAGGCGGCCTACATTCCACTGACGCACTCCTACATGGGCGTGCCTGAGCAACTGGACCGTGACACTGTACTGCGTGCGCTCAAACCGCTGCTCGAAGACCCGAGCAAAGCCAAAGTCGGCCAACACGCCAAGTTTGATATGAACATTCTGGCCAACTGTGCAATTGGCAGCGATCAGGCGTGCGGGATTGTGGTGCAAGGTATTGCCTTCGACACCATGCTGGAGTCTTACGTGCTCGACTCCACAGCCACGCGTCATGACATGGATAGCCTCGCGCTCAAGTATCTGGGGCACAGCACCACGAGTTTTCAGGACATTGCCGGCAAAGGCGCCAAGCAGCTGACGTTTGACCAGATCTCGCTGGAACAGGCCGGCCCCTACGCTGCTGAAGACGCAGACATCACGTTGCGTCTGCACAATGTGTTGCACGAAAAGCTGCTGGCGATTCCGAGCCTTAACCGTGTGCTTACCGACATTGAGATGCCGCTGGTGCCCGTACTGGCGCGTATTGAACGTCAGGGTGCCTTGGTGGATGCCAAGCTGCTGGGCGTACAGAGCGTTGAACTGGGCGACAAAATGGTTGCGCTTGAACGCCAGGCGTTTGAGATTGCGGGCGAAGAATTCAATCTCAGTTCCCCTAAGCAGCTGGGCGTGATCCTGTACGAGAAGTTGGGCCTGCCCATCATCAGCAAGACGGCCAAAGGCCAGCCTTCGACCGCTGAGGCTGTTCTGGCTGAACTGGCCGAACAAGATTTCCCGTTGCCGAAAGTGCTGATGCAGTACCGTTCGATGAGCAAGCTCAAAAGCACCTACACCGATCGCCTGCCTGAACAGATCAACCCGCGGACGGGGCGGATTCACACCTCCTACCATCAGGCAGTCACGGCGACAGGCCGTTTGTCCTCCAGTGATCCAAACCTGCAGAACATTCCGATTCGTACTGCCGAAGGCCGTCGGATTCGTCAGGCATTCGTTGCCCCACAAGGCTACAAGTTGCTAGCGGCGGACTACTCGCAAATCGAGCTGAGGATCATGGCGCACTTGGCCAAGGATGAAGGGTTGCTGCATGCCTTCCGCAATAACCTGGATGTACACAGTGCGACCGCGGCGGAAGTGTTCGGGGTTGAACTGAGCGATGTCACCACGGACCAGCGACGCAGCGCCAAGGCGATCAACTTCGGTTTGATCTACGGCATGAGCGCTTTCGGTCTGGCCAAGCAAATCGGGGTCGACCGCAAGCAGTCGCAGGCGTACATCGACCGTTATTTCGCACGCTACCCGGGCGTGCTTGATTACATGGAGCGCACCCGCACCCAGGCGGCTGAGCAAGGGTATGTCGAAACGATCTTCGGCCGTCGCCTCTACCTGCCCGAGATCAATGCGAAGAACCCGGCCTTGCGTAAAGGCGCCGAGCGCACCGCGATCAACGCACCGATGCAAGGCACGGCGGCTGACATCATCAAGAAAGCCATGGTGGCGGTGGATAATTGGTTGAGCGCCTCGGGCCTTGATGCGCGCGTCATCTTGCAAGTGCACGATGAATTGGTGCTTGAAGTGCGCGAAGACTTGGTGGATCAAGTGCGCGACGAGGTCCGTGTCCATATGAGCCAAGCAGCGGAGCTTGACGTGCCACTGGTGGTGGAAGTGGGCGTAGGCAATAACTGGGATGAGGCGCACTAATTTGCCGGATTGCCTGCGACTGATCGTCGCAGGCAATTTGCCATTAGTGCTGAAGGGTATTTGCTTAGATCAAAGAGTTTTTAGGCATCTGGAACTAAATCCTTCTTCATCACTCAGATCTGTTGAATGGGTGGTGAAGCCCTTCAATGCTCCTAATGTTGTGTTAAGTGTTGGCAGAATTCTGAACCCCGCCCTAGCGGTTCAGTACTTGAACCCCGAACTTCCCCCTCCCCATACGAAGTCCGGGGTTTTTTTTGCCTGCGATTTGTTACTCGCCTGCTTCCTCTTCGCCTTTATTGGGCAGTTCCATCCAGTTCGCAAGCACCGTGTAGGCTTCTTCCAGGCCCATGCGCTTGGGGGCGGAGAACATTTGGATAGTGACTGCGTCGCCCCAGCCTTTACGGATTTGCGACTGAACTTTGAGCAGTTCACCCTTGGCGGCACCAAACGTCAGCTTGTCGGCTTTAGTCAACAAGATGTGCATCGGCATGCCGCTGTGAACGGCCCAGTCGAGCATCAACTTGTCGAAGTCGGTCATGGGATGACGGATATCCATCATCAAAATCAAACCTTTCAGGCTCTCACGGCTCCCCAGATAGGCTTCCAGGTGGCGCTGCCAGTGGAGTTTCAACGGGATTGGCACTTTGGCGTAGCCGTAACCCGGCAAGTCAACCAGGCGGCGTTCTTCGTCGAGCTGGAAGAAGTTCAGCAGTTGCGTACGGCCTGGGGTTTTTGAGGTGCGTGCCAGGCTGGCGTGTGTCAGGGTGTTCAGGGCGCTGGATTTACCGGCGTTGGAACGCCCGGCAAATGCGACTTCAAAGCCTTCGTCGTCAGGGCATTGATCGACTTTGGCGGCGCTAAGCATGAATTTAGCCTGTTGGCACAGACCGAGAATGGGGTTCTTGAGTTGCATGGGATTTCCGATGTGAGCGGCGTCAGGAATGGACGCGGCGAGCAGTGTCGTTTCCGTTTCAGTGACGCCAGTATATAATGCCGCAGATTTTGTGTGCGCTTTGTCCCAGCGTAGGATGAAGTACACGGGAGCGATTGACCTAGGTTGCGCATTAGAACGCAGCAAGCTCCCAACCCTGAAAGGTCGTTTTATGACTGCTGGCTGTCGGTGTCTTGATGCCGCGAATAGCGCTCAGGCTACACAGGATCCGGAAGCCGTGTACAACCGCGTTTGTATTACCTGACGTTCTGGCCCGCGCCAACCGAACCGAAACCGGTCGTCGGAAAGCCTGAGACTAGAAAGAAAAAGGGTATGGAAGCGCTGGTGCAGCACGTGACCCAGGGTTTCAAGGCGATGCCGCCGCGTGGTTTGTGCATGGACTGCAGTGTCGAGGTTTACCGTAATGATCATCGTGTGATGAATGAGTGAACCCGGCCCATAACTCTTTAACCCTTAGCCGTAGTTGGATTAGCTGATGAACAAATTACTCGTGAGTCTGCTGTTGACCTTGGGCGTCACCGGTGTTGCCCAGGCTGCAGGCACTGCTCTTGTGGGCGATGCTGCTGCCGGTCAGGCAAAAACCGCTGTATGTGGCGCTTGTCACGGTCCCGACGGCAATAGCATGGCGCCAAACTTCCCGAAACTGGCCGGGCAAGGTGACAAATACCTGCTCAAGCAGTTGCACGAAATCAAGGATGGCAAGCGCACGGTGCTGGAAATGACCGGCTTGCTGACCAACCTGAGTGATCAGGATCTTGCGGACATCGCCGCGTACTACTCCAGCCAGAAGAACACGGTGGGCGCTGCCGACCCTGCTTTGGTCGAACGCGGTCAGGCACTGTTCCGTGGTGGGGATATTGAGAAAGGCTTGCCTTCCTGCACCGGCTGCCACTCGCCTGACGGTCAGGGCAACGCGCCTGCCGGCTTCCCGCATCTGGGCGGCCAGCACGCGGACTATATTGAGAAGCAACTGACCAATTTCCGTGAAGGTGAACGTACAAACGACGGCGACACCATGGTCATGCGCAGTATTGCGGCCAAGCTGAGCAACAAGGACATCAAGGCCCTGGCCAGCTACATTCAAGGTCTGCACTAAGGTTTCTAGGGTCGGGCAGCCAGCGCAGAAGCAATGGCAATGTTAACGATCGTTTAATCCTTGAGTGTGAGTTTAAAAGGGCAGCGTAGGCTGCCCTTTTTTATGGCATCTGCCGTTACACTACCGAACTCAAGACTGCGCGGGCCTGTCTGAATACAGGTCACGTGACAGTGACCTTATTTGTCCAGGAGTAAAGCATGCGTAATCTGATCCTCAGCGCCGCTCTCGTCAGTGCCAGCCTGTTTGGCATGTCAGCCCAAGCCGCCGATGTGCCGCTTGAAGCGGGTAAAACCTACATCGAGCTGGCTAATGCTGTTCCAGTCGCTAAGCCTGGCAAGATCGAAGTTGTTGAGTTGTTCTGGTACGGCTGCCCGCATTGCTACGCGTTTGAGCCAGTGGTTAACCCATGGGTCGAGAAGCTGCCTGCGGATGTGAATTTTGTGCGTATTCCGGCCATGTTCGGCGGCCCATGGGATGCTCACGGGCAACTGTTCCTGACCCTTGAAGCCATGGGTGTTGAGCATAAAGTGCACAATGCGGTGTTCGAGGCTATCCAAAAAGAAGGCAAGCGCCTGACCGATCCTGCTGACATGGCTGATTTCTTGGCCACTCAAGGGGTAGACAAAGACAAGTTCCTGGCGACGTTCAATTCGTTCGCCATCAAGGGCCAGATCGTCAAAGCGAAAGAACTTGCCAAAAAGTACGAAATCACCGGTGTTCCAACCATGGTCGTCAACGGCAAGTACCGTTTTGACCTCGGTACTACAGGCGGCCCTGAGAAAACCTTGAACGTTGCAGATCAGTTGATTGCCAAAGAGCGTGCGAACAAGGTTGAGCAGTAAGGAGCGCCTTGCTCGTGCGGCGCTGGAAAAAAGAACGCATCGTTGGCCTGCATGAACCGCAGGTCAATGAAGACCATCTGGCAGCCCGCGGGTTGCCGGACGATCGTCGTTTGCGTTTGCTCAGCTTCAATATTCAGGTCGGCAACAGCACTCAGGGTTATCGTCATTACCTGACCCGCAGTTGGCAGCACGTGCTGCCGCACAAGGGGCGCACAGGCAACCTGGACAGAATCGGCAACGTATTGAGCGACTTTGATCTGGTTGCGCTGCAAGAGGCGGACGGTGGCAGCCACCGTTCCGGCTACATCAATCAGGTCAAGTATCTGGCCCAACAGGGCGAATTTCCTTACTGGTATCAACAACTCAATCGCAATCTCGGTCGCCTGGCCCAGCACAGCAACGGGGTGCTCAGCCGCTTGCGTCCTACTGCGATTGAAGACCATCCCTTGCCCGGCCCTGCGGGTCGAGGCGCGATCCTCGTGCGTTTCGGTGAAGGGGCGGACGCTCTGGTCGTCGTCATGATGCACCTGGCGTTGGGTACCAAAACCCGCACCCTGCAACTGGCGTATGTGCGCGAGCTGATTGGCGATTATCAACACCAGATATTGATGGGTGACATGAACACCCATGCCAGTGATCTGTTGCACACGTCGCCATTGCGCGATTTAGGATTGCTGGCCCCGCAAATGGAGGCCACCTTCCCCAGCTGGCGTCCCCAGCGTTGTCTTGATCATATTTTGCTCAGTCCAACCTTGACCCTGGAGCGGGTTCAGGTGCTGGACCAGCCCATTTCAGACCATTTACCGGTCGCGGTTGAAATACGTTTGCCCGGCTCGGTGGGTGTCGACTCACTGCCCGCGTTGAGTTCCCCCGCCAGTGAGCCCCCTGCATGACCGCCGACGACGCCAAGCGCTGGAAAGAGAAGTACCTTAAAAGTATCGAACAACAAGAAAAACTCGAGCGTCGCTGGAATGCACGCCTCGACTTGCTGCGCCGTGGGCTGGTGCGCAGTACGTTGGCCGCCGAAGGTTCTGATCGTACAGTCGATCAGTGCATGAAAGAGATGCGCGAGGCGGTGCGCACCGACGAAATGGACGCCGCGCTGGCGGCCCTTATGCCTCGCCTTGAAAAGGCCGTGCTCGACTCTGAGCAGCGCCGGGAAACCCGGGTCGAACAGATCAGTACTGCGCTCAACACGCTGGTGAATCAGTTGCAGGCGCTGCCCTTGCCCAAGGACGTCAGAAAGCCCCTTAAGACCTTTGCCAAGCAACTCGACAGCCGCGTGACTCAAGCGCGTGAGATCCCGCTGCTTTTGGGTGAGTTGAGTGCTTTGCAGGGGCAGGCGCTAGCGCCTCAATTGAACGATGCAGAGCCGCCGAAACCGGGCTTGCTGCAACGTTTGTTTGGCAGCGCCGAGGCTGAAAAGACTGCGCCTGAGCCTGAAACGCCCGGCCCTCAGCTAATTAGCGCCGCCCCGGAGCTTCTCAATGCAGAACCCGTTCCATTGCACTCTGCGCCTGCTGGCGAGCCTGCGCCTGCGCCTGCACCACATCACGAGGTTGAAGTAGCCAACGTGCCGGAGCAGGCACTCGAGCAACCCCAGCCCTCGGCCATTGAAGCCGAAATCCTGTCGCTGCCACCGCTTGAGCCTGTCGCACACGTTGCAGGTGCCGAGGTGCCCGAAGCGATCGCAACCGAAGCAGATGAGGCGTCGAGCGGCGCGCTGGAGTCGGTGGTCGCCCAGGCTGAAGCCGAGCTTGTCCAGGCGCAGACACCACCCACTCCAGCATCCCCGGCCCTCGAACCTGAACCTGACGCGCTTGAGCAGCCAAGCCCTGAAGAAGACCCGGTTTACGCGCTGCCCGACACCCCTGAGCCCTCCTACAGCTCGGTCGCGACACACATTGAATCAACATTGCTGGGCCTGTTGAATGATCTTTCGTTGCCCGAACATCATCGGCCGCAAGCTGAAGCCATGCGCAGCCGTCTCGAAAAAGGGTTGAACTGGTACGAATTGCTGCCCATCCTCGACGATCTTGCGGTTTTGATGCTGGCCATTACGGACAGCGGTCAGCATGAGTTCGAAGCCTATCTCAAGCAATTGAACGAGCGACTCGAGTCCTTTCAGGGCAACCTTCAAGCCGCCAGCGAAGGCCATGCTGAGGGGCGTACCGCAGCGGATGACATGCACACCCAACTGCGTGAGCACGTTGACGATCTGCAGAACAGCGTGCAAGACGCCGCGGACCTGAACAGCCTTAAACACATCCTTGAAAGCCGGTTGGAAGGGTTGCTGGGCACCATGGACCAGCATCAGCAACAGCGCGATGCCCGTGAGCAGGAAGTGGCTGCCCACCTGCAAGGCCTGGCTGAGCGTGTAGCGCATATGGAACAAGAAGCCCAAGGCTACCGCGAGCACCTTGAAGAGCAGCGCCAAAAGGCCCTGATCGATCCTTTGACCGGCTTGCCCAACCGGGCGGCGTGGGGCGAGCGACTGGCCCACGAGGTAGAACAATGGCAACAGCACGGCAACATGCTGCTGGTGGCTATGCTCGATCTGGACCACTTTAAGCGCATCAACGATGGCTATGGTCATTTGGCGGGCGACAAGGTTTTGAAGATCATCGCCACGCAATTGCGTAAACGCTTGCGCCCCAACGACTTTATTGCCCGCTTTGGGGGTGAGGAATTCGTCCTGTTGATGCCCGCTACGGCCCTGGCTGTGGGTGTGCAACTGGCCAACAAGTTACGTGCTGCAATCGAGGCATGCCCGTTTCACTTTAAGGGTGAGCCCGTGACCGTCACGGTTTCAATCGGTTTGGCCGCATTTAAGCCCGGCGAACGCAGTGACCAAGTCCTTAAACGTGCAGACGAAGCGCTTTACCGGGCCAAGGCGGCGGGTCGCAACACCATTGAACAGGGTTAAACGCCAGCCTTACGTTATGCTGTTGCCTGTCTGCCTCTAACGTTAAAGCTCAAGCCATGAAATTTATCACCCTGATCTTGTCTGCCCTGCTGCTGGCCGGTTGTGCCAGCGGGCCACGCATGGACACCAATCATCCGTCGGTCAACTACGACAGCCGTGTGCAGTTCATCGTGCTGCATTACACATCCACCTCGCTGGAGCGCTCGCTAGAGTTGCTCACCCATGGTCCTGTGAGCAGCCATTACCTGATAGGCGACACCCCGCCGACCCTTTACAAGCTGGTGGATGAAAACCAGCGCGCCTGGCACGCCGGCGAAAGCCAATGGAAAGGCCGCACCTGGCTGAACTCAAGTTCCATCGGCATTGAAATCGTCAACAAAGGCTTCCGTGACACGCCTCAAGGCCGCGTCTGGTACCCGTACACCGAAGGTCAGATCCAAACCCTGATCGCTCTGCTCAAAGACATTTCCACGCGTTACAAGATCGACCCGCAAAACATCATTGGCCACAGTGATATCGCACCGACGCGCAAGCTCGATCCCGGGCCGTTGTTCCCGTGGAAACGTTTGGCAGAGGCAGGCTTTGGCGTTTGGCCTAATGCCCAGGCAGTGGCTCGCGCTCAGGCCGTGTATGCGCGGCAACTGCCGAGCATTACCTGGTTTCAACAGCAATTGGCCTTATTCGGTTACGAAACCCCGCAAACCGGAGAGCTGGACGTCGCCACGCGGCACGTTCTGGCAGCGTTCCAGATGCGCTTCCGGCCCACCCGCTTTGATGGCACTCCGGACGCAGAAACAGCAGCTATTTTGAATGTGCTGAACACCACCAAATAGCCTCAGGAACAGGGTTTGGCTTCAAGATGCTGTATCAACCATCAACTGATCTCAACATTCGATTTGGTGGATGACTTTGGCACCGGCTAAAGCAGCCTGGTGTACCTGCGCACCTTGCATCGATAAGGTGTTCATTGATGCATTGGATTACACGGCCAGCAGTGGCGTAGCGCCGCACATCATCTGCATGACCCGCACCGTGCACATGACGTGTGAGCGGCGCCTATATAGGTAGGGCCATATAGAACTGCGTGCCCTGGCCGGGGCGAGAGTAAACGCCGATTCGCCCGCCGTGCAATTGCACAATTTCCTTGCACAACGCCAACCCCAGCCCGGCGCCGCCTTTCTTGCGCCCTACTTGTACGAAAGGCTCAAAAATACGGCCTTGCTGGCTGTACGCGATGCCTTCGCCATTGTCCTCTACGCTGATAATTACCCGTTCGCCATGGCGTCGCGCTTGCAGTCGGATCTGACCGCCGATGGTGGTATGGCGTAAGGCGTTGTCCAACAAGTTGTCCAGCACGCGCTCCAGTTGGGCCTGATCGGCATTCAGGCGCGGCAGCGGCGTTTGCAGGTCAATCAGGATCTCGACATCTTTGGCCGCCGCCCGATCAGCAAAGCGCGCATGCGCTTGATCGAGCATCTCGTGCAGATCGCAGGGGGCCAATGTCAGTTTTTGCATGCCGTTCTGGTAGCGAGAGAAGTTCAGCAAGTCATTGATGAGCTGCATCAACCGCTGCATTTCTTCATTCACCGTATTGAGCAAATCGGCTTCTCGCGATTGGGGACCGAAGTGCGCCCGCTCCAGAAACAGGCCAAAGGCCATGTGCATGCCGGTCACCGGTGTGCGCAACTCGTGCGAGGCGCGCAGGACAAACTCACTGCGAACGCGCTCAAACGCCCGCTGCTCGGTGACATCATGCAGCACCATCACCGCACCCAGAATTGGTCCATTGGGCTGGCTTACCGGGGTCAGGCTGTACGTCAGCAGGCGTGTTTCGCCTTCAATGTCGACGCTCAGGTCTTCGGGCAAGCGTTCCAGACTGCCCCCGCGCAGCACTGTGAGCAATTGCTGATCCAGCTCCGGCCGGCTCAGTGCTTCGCCCAGTCGCTGGCCCAATCGCCCCTCGTCCCAACCTAATTGGCGCTGCGCGACCGGGTTCAAGTGTTCCAGGCGACCTTCCTGATCGATCATCAATAACCCGTCGTCAATGCTGTCGAGCACGGCTTGCAAACGTTGCTGGCCTGCCAGCAGTTCATCAACGTTGGTTGCCTGATGCTGGCGCAAAGCCTCCGCCATAATCCCGAAGCGACGTGTCAGCAGGTTCATCTCGGTGGCAGATGAGAGCGGTAAGACCACCTCGAAATTGCCTTTGCCGATGTTGTCGGCCGCTTTGGCCAAGGCCTCAATAGGCGCCCCAAACCGACGGGCGATGCCATGGGCAGTAATGAAGCCGATTATCAGCACGGAGATACCAACCAGTCCGAGTACAGTCGCTATCACCATCGCCCGATCCCGTGCCTGCGCCTGGGCGGTATTGATCGTTTCCAGCGCTTTGCGGTGCTCGTCAATCAGGCCGTTGCGCAGGGCATTGAAGCGCTGAGTGAGTTCATTGTCGTTGCTCAGGCTTATGCCCTTGTGATGCGGCTGGTTAAAGGCTTGCATGAAGCTTTCATAATCTGCCCGGGCTTTGGCAAACCCGCTGGGCAAGTCATGTTTACGCTCGTGCTCAATGCCCTCATTTAGCAGTTTCATGTACTGCTCGGACGAGGCTTTAAGCGCTGGCGTATCGGGCTCGTTATGCAGCATCAGGATCAGTTGATCGCCCAGGGTCTGGCGAAGCTTGAGACCCAGGTCCAGGGTGATGAAGTTATTGCGGATCAACGCTTCCTGGGTTTTAGCCATTTGCATCACGCCGAACACCCCGAGTACCAACCCCATCAGCGCCACAGTAATCAGCGCAGAAATACTCAAAAACAACCGTGTTCGTAGCTTGATCGCGAGTTTCATCGAAGAGTACTCACAGGTTGTACTGCTTGCGTTTGCGGTACAACGTAGATGCATCGATACCGAGGGTTTTGGCCGCTTGATCGAGGGTGTCACTGGTCGCCAGAACAGCGCCGATGTGCGCTTTTTCCAACTGGTCGAGGCTTAAGGCAGCTCCGATACGTGGGGCGTTGGGTGTGGTTTGCTCGGCCATGCCCAAGTGACTCACTTCAACCACTTCTTGTGGGCAAATGATGCTGGCGCGTTCGACCACGTTGCGCAATTCGCGAATATTGCCTGGCCATCGGTAATTGGCCAGCGCCTGACGCGCCTCATCGCTGAAGCCCCGTGCGGGCCGTGCATACTCTTTGACGAAACGTGCCAGAAAACGGTCGGCCAGGGTCAGAATGTCTTCGCTGCGCTCGCGTAAAGGCGGCAAATGCAAAGTGATGACATTCAAGCGGTAGAGCAAGTCCTCCCGGAAACGGCCCTCGCGCACCATGTCTTCAAGGTTGAGGTTGGTGGCCGCCAGAATGCGCACATCGGCACGCCGTGTAACCGGGTCGCCGACGCGCTCATATTCTTTGTCCTGAATGAAACGAAGCAGTTTTGGCTGCAACGCCAGCGGGAAGTCACCGATTTCATCCAGGAACAATGTACCGCCGTCTGCCTGATTGACGCGGCCCAAGGTGCTTTCGCTGGCGCCGGTGAACGCGCCTTTGGTGTGGCCGAACAATTCGCTTTCCATCAGTTCGGCCGTCAGCGACGGGCAGTTAATGGTGACGCAGGACTTCTTCGCCCGTTTGCTCCAGCCGTGAATGGCGCGAGCCAGTTCACCTTTACCCGTACCCGACTCACCCAGAATCAGGATATTGGCGTCGGTGCTGGCGACCTGCCGCGCTGTTTCCAGCACGACCATCATTGCCGGACTGTGGGAGTCCAAACCGTCTTTAGGCTTGCGCACTTCCCCTTCCAGCGCCTCCAGGCGTGCCGATAGCTGACGCACTTCAAGTTGCTTGGCCGTGGCCAGCCGCAGTTGATCCGGGCTGCACGGTTTAACCAGATAGTCCGCCGCGCCTGCCTGAATCGCGTCGACGGCGGTGTCTACAGCGGAATGCGCGGTGACGATTACCACGCGCATCCACGGCGCTTGAACCCGCATCTGGGCCAGCACATCCAGGCCGTTGTCCTCACCCAGGCGTAAGTCCAGAAAACACAAATCAAATACTTGGCGTTGCAACAAAGCCTCGGCCTGCGCGGCGCTGTTGGCCGTCGCAACGGTGTAACCCTCATCTTCAAGGCAGTAGCGGAATGTACGCAGGATGGCGGACTCATCGTCGACCAGCAGAATGCGGCCCTGTTGCTCTTTGGCTGACTCCATTTCCTACGTTCCTTAGTAAGTGATGTTGGTTAGTGTCGGAATAATCGGGCAAGTTGCATGATTTTTCACGAATGATTGAAAGGCTAGCAGGGTAGCCACTTGCCTGCATGCTGTAACTCACTGATTTCAGGCGATTTTCAGTAGCTGCGGCGGTCAATTACTCCTACTAAAACAATTGCATTGTGCCATCCCTTCCTGCCACGGGTTGAATGCGAGCAGGGTCAGTCGTGCATAACGCCCGACCCAACATCTCTGCATCGTGCAGGATGCTCGCTCACGCAATTGTCTATGTCTTTTAACTTATTGATTTATAAGGTTTTTATTCGAATTTAAAACTTGGCATGCAGACTGCAATAACTCCTGTAACGCAGTCTTCCAGCATTCAACGCTGGCGGCCTCAACCCAACAATGACCACCGAGTGGCAGGAGTCTGAGCATGAATCGTCTAGGTCTATCCCGCATTCGCCTTTCTTCGCTTCATCTTCAACAAGGCCTGTTCGCCAGTTTGGCGCTTCTGGTCACGTTGATCGGTGGTCAGCAGCTCGTACGTTTTGAGCATGCGACACAACCTGTACAGACTGTTTTGCACCAACCCGCCCAGCAGACGCACTTCAGTGCGATCGGCTCGAGCGCCGAGGTGATCTCCGGTTACGCCCTGACAGCGGCCGATGAGACGCAAATCGCAAATACCGAAGTGCCGCAGGAACGTTGGGTGTTTTAAGTGTTCACAACCTTGAGACCCTTTCGGGCTTGAGACGCTGCATCGAGATCGACACGCTTTCCCACAGTAATAAGGAGAATCACCATGTTGAGTTGGGCAATTACCTTTCTGATTATCGCCATCATCGCAGCCGTTCTGGGCTTTGGTGGTATCGCGGGCACCGCCACCGGTATCGCCAAAATTCTGTTCGTCGTCTTCCTGGTGATGTTCGTGGTGTCCTTCATCTTTGGCCGCCGCGGTCGAGGATAACTATGTTTAACCGATCCTTTAAGGCAATGGCCGCTGCCCTGTTGATGGGCGGCAGTGCCATGGCGCTGGCAGCCAATGATGGCCAGTCCCGTGCCAACGACCTGTTAAATGACCCCGCTTACCGGGACACATGGCAAGCCGTGGTCAAAAAGGAAGAGCGCCTTCCGGAATGGGTGATGAACCTGTCGGGAAGCGCCGAGCAGATGAACGCGTTGACTGAAGATGGCGATGCCTACCTGGTCGGGCCTCTTTGTGAAACCGCGCAGACCTGTTTGAACAAGCGTCTTATCGTGGCGGTCAGCCTCGACAAGAAGCACGCTTACGGCATGTTGGTCGAAGTGCCAGCAGGTTTGCCGGCTGATAAGTCGCCGACGCGTCATGCCGATTATCGATTCTTGGGTCAGCCTGATGCCGGTATGCAAGCACTGCTAAAAGAACAATTGAAGAAAGACCCTAACTGGTACTAACCCGTTGGGCAGTTTCTTCAGCTGTTGATGAGTAAAAAAGCCAAGGTTATGCCTTGGTTTTTTTTCGTCTGAAAAGTCTTCTTTTTATTCGTAAAACCTTACTGTGACTCAAATTTTTGAAAAAAATGTGGCTTCAGCGACCCTTGCGGACGTCGACCTTCTATCGACTAATAGCAAAATGATTACTTCTCTATAACCGATTTATGTTGTCGGATATTTCTGAGGTGCGGACGTATTTTTAGGCCGCGTCACAGCTGTAAAAAGACCTTGAAACAGCCGGTCTGCGGCGGTTATGTCGTCTATTCTCTGTCTTTATTGCTCCCTGCGTTTAAGGTCTTGTCGGACAATATCCATGCCGATTCGGCATAGGGTAGGCGTTTACGGCATTAGACGGCTTCCCCTTGCATGGGAATAGTTGCGCCTTTTTTCGCCTGCCGAAGAGCCTAATCAGCTCGATTTTGGGCGACCTTCTACGGGGGAAAAGGTTTTGGAATAATGCGCTTTCCAGCGCTCTAGTCTGAGCCTTTTCCCGAGTCCACTTGAAGTAAGGGTAATGACATGAAGAAGGCAAAACTGAGCCTCGCCTGGCAGATCCTCATCGGTCTGGTACTGGGTATTGCAATCGGCGCGCTGCTTAACCATTTCAGTGCTGAAAAGGCCTGGTGGATCAGCAACGTCTTGCAACCCGCTGGCGATATCTTTATCCGTCTGATCAAGATGATCGTAATCCCAATCGTGATTTCTTCACTGGTTGTCGGGATTGCAGGCGTGGGGGATGCGAAGAAACTCGGTCGCATCGGGCTTAAAACCATCATTTACTTCGAGGTGGTGACCACCATCGCGATCGTGGTCGGTCTGGTACTGGCCAACGTGTTCCACCCGGGCGCCGGCATCGACATGAGCACCCTGGGCACGGTTGATATCTCCAAATATCAAGCGACGGCCGCAGAAGTTCAGCACGAACATGCGTTCATCGAAACCATCCTCAACCTGATCCCTTCGAACATTTTCGCGGCCATGGCGCGCGGTGAAATGCTGCCGATCATCTTCTTCTCGGTGCTGTTCGGTCTTGGTTTGTCGAGCTTGAACGCCGAGCTGCGCGACCCGCTGGTGAAAACCTTCCAGGGCGTGTCCGAGTCGATGTTCAAAGTGACTCACATGATCATGAACTACGCGCCAATCGGTGTGTTTGCGTTGATCGCTGTGACGGTTGCCAACTTCGGGTTTGCCTCGTTGCTGCCATTGGCCAAGCTGGTGGTGCTGGTTTACGGGGCCATCCTGTTCTTCGGCTTCGTGGTGCTGGGCCTGATCGCCAAGATGTTTGGTTTCTCGGTGATCAAGCTGATGCGCATCTTCAAGGATGAGCTGGTACTGGCTTACTCCACCGCCAGCTCGGAAACCGTGCTGCCGCGTGTAATTGAGAAGATGGAAGCCTACGGTTGCCCGAAAGCGATCTGCAGCTTCGTGGTACCGACGGGTTACTCGTTTAACCTCGACGGTTCGACCCTGTACCAGAGCATCGCGGCAATCTTCATTGCCCAGCTGTACGGCATTGATCTGTCGATCAGCCAGCAACTGCTGCTCGTACTGACCCTGATGGTTACCTCCAAAGGGATCGCCGGTGTACCGGGTGTGTCCTTCGTGGTGCTGCTGGCCACACTGGGCAGCGTGGGCATCCCGCTGGAAGGCCTGGCCTTCATCGCCGGTGTAGACCGCGTGATGGACATGGCGCGTACGGCTTTGAACGTGATTGGTAACGCCCTGGCGGTACTGGTGATTTCGCGTTGGGAAGGCATGTACGACGAGGCCAAGGGTCAGCGCTACTGGAACTCGCTGCCGCACTGGCGCAGCAAGGAAGCCCTGCCAAAAGGCGAATAATCGCCCCCGCGCACGCTTCACTCCCCAAACCCCGGACTTGTCCGGGGTTTGTTGTTTCTGGGGGTTGGCCGCTATCATTCGCCGCATCTTTAAGGAGTGTTTGTGATGCTTAACGGCCTATGGCTCAGCTTTTTCGTCGTCGCGACCGTGTCGGCACTCGCCCAATGGCTGGTAGGGGGCAATGCCGGGATTTTCGCGGCGATTGTCGAAAGCATTTTCGCCATGGCCAAGTTGTCGGTTGAGGTGATGATTCTGCTGTTCGGCACCCTGACGCTGTGGCTGGGATTTCTGCGCATTGCTGAAAAGGCCGGGATCGTAGACTGGCTGGGCAGGGCGCTGGGGCCCTTGTTCAAGCGCCTGATGCCCGAGGTGCCGCCCGGCCACCCGGCGCTGGGGTTTATTACCCTGAACTTCGCCGCCAACGGACTGGGCCTGGACAATGCCGCTACGCCGATTGGTCTCAAAGCCATGCGCGCCCTCCAAGAACTCAACCCCAATCCGACCAGCGCCAGCAATGCGCAAATCCTGTTTCTGGTGCTCAATGCCTCATCGCTGACGCTTCTGCCCGTCACCATCTTCATGTACCGCGCGCAGCAGGGCGCTGCTGACCCGACGCTGGTGTTTCTGCCTATCTTGCTGGCAACCAGTGCTTCAACCCTCGTGGGGCTGCTCTCAGTGGCCTTCATGCAGCGTTTACGCCTGTGGGACCCGGTCGTGTTGGCGTATTTGCTGCCGGGGGCGCTGATTCTGGGTGGATTCATGGCCTTGTTGGCGGGGTTGTCAGCCACCGGGCTGGCCAGTTTGTCGTCCATTCTCGGCAACCTGACCCTGTTCGGGCTGATCATGATTTTTCTGGTGATCGGCGCGCTCCGTAAGGTCAAGGTGTATGAGGCCTTTGTCGAAGGCGCCAAAGAAGGCTTCGACGTGGCCAAAAACCTGCTTCCCTACTTGGTGGCCATGTTGTGCGCAGTAGGCGTGCTGCGGGCTTCTGGGGCTTTGGACTTCGGCCTGGACGGCATCCGCCATGCGGTTGAATGGCTGGGTTGGGACACCCGTTTTGTCGATGCTCTGCCGACTGCGATGGTCAAGCCATTCTCGGGCAGTGCGGCACGGGCACTGTTGATCGAAACCATGCAAAACCAGGGGGTCGACAGCTTCCCGGCGCTGGTGGCGGCCACTGTGCAGGGCAGTACCGAAACGACGTTCTATGTGCTGGCGGTGTACTTCGGCGCTGTCGGTATCCAGCGTGCCCGTCACGCGGTGGGTTGCGCGCTGTTGGCAGAGTTCTCGGGCGTATTGGCCGCAATTGGCGTGTGCTACTGGTTCTTCGGTTAACGCCCAAGAGCTTTCGCAGCCTTGTCCCTGAACGTCCATCCAGGGGCCCGGCTGCGTTGTTTGCTAAGGGGTGATGGCGCGCTGCGCCTGGCCCTGTTGCATCACCCATTGCACCACTTGAGGCATCAGCGCATCGGTCGCTTGACCAAAGCCTGCCACCACGCTTGGCACCATGGGGTTGTTGAGCGGCTGGCGCGTTTCAAAACGCCGAGACGCAATCACCCGCTGGTCACTCGCGCGCACCAGTCGAGCGTTGTACTGAATCACCACTTCCGGGCTTTTGCCGTTGTAGTGGGTCTGGAACGCCAATAGCTCGCCGCCCAGTTCGTAGTCCGCCTGCAAATTGCTGTCGTCAGTGCTCAAGCCCTGAATCCGCCCATCCTGCAAAAACGCGTCCAGCAGGCGATTGCGTAACAGCACCGGGGCCGGGTCACTCCAGCGTGCACCCTTATAGTTGCTGATCAGGTTGCCTTGCGGCACCACGGCAATGTTCTGGCTGTTCAACGCATTACTGGCCATCGGTTTGTCGAGTCGCAACGACCATTTCACTGGCGCGCTGCGGCTGGCTGCAATCGGCGTTTGGGCATACGGCAGCCAGTACACATCAACCGGTTCGGGTTTGGGCAGAATCGAGCAAGCGCTGAGCAGGCTCAGGCTCGCGGCCAAGACAATTGAACCTGCCAGGCGATACGTACGATTCATGGCGTGAATTCCTTGTTCTGTTCGCGGCCCAGCAAGTAACCGCTTGGATTGGCTTCCAGGCGCCGCGAGATAGCGCGCAGCGTACTCAGGGTTTCGCGCAGCTCATTAACGGCCGGGCCCAGTTGATTGAGCCCTTGCATGCCGTTGTTCAGTGACTCTTCGTTATTACTGAGCAAGGTGTTGATGGTGGCGGCACTGTGCTCCAGAGACTGCATCGCTTGCTCGGCGCTGCCGAACATCTGCTTGCCCTGAGTGCTCAGCAGGCCATTGGCGTTGCGCATCAGCGCCGTGGTTTGCTCCAGCGTGATGCTCGCCTGTTTGCCGACCTGCGCCAGTTGTTTCAACGTCTGGGAAATATCGCCGCGCTGGCCGGCAATGGCGTTGGTGGTTTGTTCAAGGTTGTTCAGGGTCTTGCCCACGCGATCGACGTTTTCATGGGAGAACAGGCGATTGGCGTTGTGCAGCAGCATGTTCACGTTGGCCATGACGTCAGAACCGTCGGTCAGCAGGCGCGCAATGGGCGAGGGCGAGGCCACGATTTCAGGCAGTTTGCCGTCTTTGCCTTTGAGCGGCGGGCTGTTGGGGTCTCCGCCGCTGAGCTGAATGATCGACGTCCCTGTCACACCCGTCAGCGCCAGCTTGGCCTTGGTGTCGACTTTGACCGGCGTATTGGCTGCGAGGCGGATACGCGCCAGCACGCGGCGCGGGTCCTTGTCGTCAAGGCGCAACTCGATCACGTCCCCGACTTTGATCCCGTTGTATTGCACCGAGCTGCCCTTGGACAAACCACTGACAGCCTCGTTGAATACCACTTCGTAGTCTTTAAAGGTGCTGTCCATACTGGCCTTGGCCAGCCACAAGCCAAATAGCATGGCGCCGACGATAACCAGCACAGTGAACAAGCCAATCAATACATGATGGGCGCGGGTTTCCATGTCATTGCTCCTTACGCTGGATTGCCGCTTCATACGCGGCGCGGCCACGAGGGCCATGGAAATACTCATGAATCCACGGGTCGTCGTAATCTTCGACCTGCTTGATCGGTTCGGCCACCAACACGCGTTTTTGTGACAGCACTGCCACCCGGTCGGTAATGGTATAGAGCGTGTCGAGGTCGTGCGTGACAAGGAACACACTCAGGCCCAGCGCATCACGCAGGGTTAGGATCAACTGGTCAAACGCCGCTGCGCCAATCGGGTCTAGCCCGGCGGTGGGCTCGTCGAGAAACAGAATATCCGGGTCCAGCGCCAGTGCGCGGGCCAGTGCAGCACGCTTGACCATCCCGCCCGACAGCGACGACGGGTATTTGTCGGCCGAAGACAACGGCAGCCCGGCCAGGGCCAGTTTCACCAGCGCCAGGTGCTCGGCGTCCGGGCGGCTAAGGCCTGCGTGTTCGATCAGTGGCAGGGCGATGTTCTCGGTGACGGTCAGTGACGAAAACAGCGCGCCTTGCTGAAACAGCACACCGAACCTTCGTTCAACCTGCGAGCGTTTTTCTTCGGGCAAGCTCATCAAGTCTTCACCGAATACCCGCACTTCGCCTTCATTGGGGCGACGCAGGCCGACAATGCTGCGCAACAGCACGGATTTACCCGTGCCGGAGCCGCCCACCACACCCAATATCTCGCCCTTGTACACATCCAGGTCGAGGTGCTCGTGCACAGTCTGGCTGCCAAAGCGATTGCACAGGCCGCGCACTTCAATCACCGCCTCGCGGTTTTTTTGCACAGAAGCACTCACCAGCCCATCTCCATGAAGAACAACGCCGCCACGGCATCCAGCACGATCACGATAAAGATCGATTGCACCACGCTGGAGGTCGTGTGTTCGCCCACCGATTCAGCACTGCCCGCGACCTTGAACCCTTCCAGGCAGCCGACCGCGGCGATCAGGAAGGCGAAGAAGGGCGCTTTGACCATGCCCACCAGAAAGTGCTGCACACCGATGTCCGAGTGCAGCAGTGAGATGAACATGTCGGGCGAAATACCCAGCGATACGATGCACACCACAGCGCCACCCAGAATCCCCGCCATCATTGCCAAAAAGGTGAGCAGCGGCAGCGCGATCAGCAGCGCCAGGACACGTGGCAGCACCAGCAAATCCATGGGGTCGAGGCCCAGCGTGCGAATGGCATCGATCTCTTCGTTGGCTTTCATCGAGCCGATTTGTGCCGTGAACGCACTCGCGGTGCGACCTGCGAGCAGGATGGCAGTCAGCAACACGCCAAATTCTCGCAAGAACGAAAACGCCACCAGGTCGACGGTGAAAATGCCTGCGCCGAAGTTGGCCAGCACCGTCGCGCCAAGGAACGCCACCACCGCGCCAACCATAAAGGTCAGCAGCACCACAATCGGGGCCGCGTTCAGGCCGATTTGTTCGATATGTGCCACCACCGGGGTGATGCGCCATTGTTTGGGTCGAAACAGGTTGCGGGCCAGGGTTTGCAGGATCAGGCCGATGAAACCCAGCAGTTTCAGCGAGTCTTGCCACAGCTTGTCGACCGCGCAGCCAATGCGGCTGAGCACCTGAATGCCGGTGTTCTGCTCTGGTGGCTTGGCTGGCACGCAAAAGTCGCGCATTGAGGAATAGACCGTTTGCAACAGGGCGCGGTCGGCGGCGGGGAGTTTGGAGGTCGCGTCGGCCAGTTGGCTGACGCGTTCGGCGCCCAGCAGTTCGACCAGCAGCGAAGCGCCTGCCGTGTCGAGGCGGCTGACATCATCCAGGTCCACGCGGGTGCTGTCGTCGTACTTGCCCGCCAACTGCTCGGTCAGTTGCTTGAGGCGTGCGTAATTGGCCAGCGTCCAGTCGCCACTGATGTGGAGTCGGGCCGGTGTGCTCGAAGTGTCTAATTGGGCGTCGCCAGCCTTAGCAGTAATAATCGTCGGCTCCAAGCTCGTTTCGCGAATACGTAGACCATAGGTAATAGCACAATACGGTCAGTTTGCCTGACTGGACGATGAAGGTGATTGATCTGCGTCGATAACCCGGAAGCGCAACACGCCAATCATCTGCCCGTCTTCCGTCAACACCCGTACTTGCCAGCGGCCTACAGGGTTGGGCGGGAAGTTCTGTTTGTGGGTCCAGGCGCGATAACCTTCCTTGCGCCCGCCTTTGATATCCAGCGCGATGCGGTCTACTTCCTGACCATTGAGCTTCCACACGTGATAGATACGCTCGTTCAAACCCCGTGGCGCATTGATCGCGGTGTAGGCATACAACCCCTGCGCCCGCAGTGCGTTGACGTCAATGCGCTTGAGGCTCTCGCCCGGCGTGCGGTCCTGCAATTGCGTGGTAACCGCCACTTCCGTCATCCACAGCGTGGCGGGCGGCACCCATGAGCGCAGCAGCCAGCCTGTGCCGCCAAGAGCAATCACCATCAACGGCAGCAACAGCCAACCGCGCAGGGTCTTGAGCGGCAAACTCACGGCCAGACTGGGGATGGACAGCACCACAGCGGCGCCCAATGCCAGCATGTAGCTTTGCGAGGTGGTGAGGTTGAGGATGATCGGCAGTGCGGTCAGCAGCGCCGCGAATAGCGCCAGCGTGTGTACCGCCAGAAACAGCCAGCGCTTGGGGGCTAGCCATTTGTAATAGAGCGGGTCGGTAATGGTCACCAGCGCGGTGGCGCCGAGCAGCCCGGTGAAGACCATCTGGCCGCTGTTCCAGGTGGTGGTGATAAAGAAAAACGGCAAGACGAAAAACAGGCTTTCCTGATGGATCATCTGCGTGGCGTAACGCAGCAGCGGCGGAGGGATTTCGCGCTTGAACACGCGCATGAACAGCTGCGTGAAGGTGTTTTCCAGCATCAGCCAGACCCAGCTCACCAGCAAAATCACAGCGATCCAGCGGGCCATGCCTTGCTGACGATCAACCAGAATGAAACTGCCCACTCCCGAACAGAAGCCGAACAGCGCAATCAGCCCCGGATAGCGCTTCATTAATTCAATGACGCGCTGTAAGTAGTGGTTCCAGTTTGGCATGCGGCGGGTTCACATTCTGTATAGGAAAAATCCTCGACAGAATAGCGGTTTGCTGGAATCGACGTTTGAGAGTTTGAGAGTTTGAGAGTTTGAGAGTTTGAGAGTTTGAGAGTTTGAGAGTGACAGTCAGCCCTCTCCCAAAGGGAGGGGCTGGAGAGAGGGATTTAACGGTGGGTTTAACGCACGCAGCTTTCGAAGGGTCTGACCCCGCTCAGTTCCAGAACAATCTCATCCCCGACCGTCAACGGACCTACACCTGCCGGCGTGCCGGTCATGACCACGTCGCCTGCTTGCAGTGAGAAGCAGGACGCGATGTGCTGAATCATCGGCACGATTGGATTGAGCATCAGGGCACTGTTGCCGTCCTGGCGCACGTCGCCATTGATGGTCAAACGAATTCCAATGTTCTTCAGGTCCGGGAAGGTGCAGCTCGCCACGAACGGTGCCAACACGCAGGCGCCGTCAAACGATTTGGCGATTTCCCAGGGCAGGCCTTTGCTTTTCAGCTCGGCCTGTTTGTCGCGCAGGGTCAGGTCCAGGCCCGGAGCAAACCCGGAGATGGCGTCCAGCACCTCTTCGGTGCTCGGGTTGTTGGACAGCGGCTTGCCGATCAGCACAGCGATTTCGGCCTCGTAATGCACGGAACCGCGCTCGGTCGGGATGGTAAAACCGCCTTCCAGCGGCACTACGCAACTGCCGGGTTTAATGAACAACAAAGGCTCAGTCGGGATCGGGTTATCCAACTCTTTGGCGTGCTCGGCATAGTTACGCCCGATGCACACCACTTTGCCGATTGGAAAGTGAATCTTCGTACCGTCGACATACTGGTGCTGATAGCTCATTGACCGACTCCGCTGGTGGGTTCGCTTAACGCGTCGCTGCCGACGTTGCCCTGGAGACCGAGTGCACGCGTGCTCCAGGAAAACGGGTTGTTCAACCACTCTTGGGCAGCGACTACCGCTGTTGTGCCGCTGATTAAATCGCGAAAATTTTGCCCGGGTTCATGATGCCGTTCGGGTCAAATGCAGCCTTGATGGCTTTCATGTACTCGATCTCGACCGGTGATCGGCTGTACGTCAAGTAATCACGCTTGGTCATGCCCACGCCGTGCTCGGCCGAAATCGAACCGTTGTACTTCTCGACCGTTTCAAACACCCACTTGTTAACGGTCGCGCATTTGGCGAAAAAGTCGTCTTTGCTCAGGTTTTCAGGCTTAAGGATGTTCAGGTGCAGGTTGCCGTCACCGATGTGACCAAACCAGACAATTTCGAAATCCGGGTAGTGTTCACCGACGATCGCATCAATCTCTTTCAAAAACGCAGGCACTTTCGAAACGGTGACCGAGATGTCGTTTTTGTACGGCGTCCAGTGGGAAATGGTTTCGGAGATGTACTCGCGCAGTTTCCACAGGTTTTGCAATTGGGTTTCGCTCTGGCTCATCACGCCGTCCAGCACCCAGCCTTGTTCCATGCAGTGCTCGAAGGTTTCCAGAGCCGCGTTGGCCACTTCCTCGGTGGTCGCTTCGAATTCCAGCAGCGCGTAGAACGGACAGTCGGTGTCAAACGCCGCAGGCACATCGCCACGCGCCATCACTTTGGCCAGCGCCTTGTCGGAGAAGAATTCGAATGCCGTCAGATCCAGTTTGTTCTGGAAGGCATGCAGGACCGGCATGATCGAGTCGAAGTCAGCCGTGCCGAGCACCATGGCCGTCAGGTTCTTGGGCGCACGGTCCAGGCGCATTGTGGCTTCAACGACAAAGCCCAGCGTGCCTTCAGCGCCGATGAACAGCTGGCGCATGTCATAACCCGTGGCGTTTTTGATCAGGTCTTTGTTCAGTTCGAGTACGTCACCCTTGCCGGTGACCACTTTCATGCCCGCGACCCAGTTGCGGGTCATGCCATAGCGAATCACTTTGATCCCGCCGGCATTGGTGCCGATATTGCCGCCAATCTGGCTGGAACCTGCCGAGGCGAAGTCCACCGGGTAATACAGGCCGTGTTCTTGCGCGAGGTTCTGCAGATGCTCGGTGACCACGCCCGGCTGGCACACCACCGTGCGGTCAGTCAGGTTGATGTCCAGCACCTGGTTCATATAGTCGAATGACACCACCACTTCGCCGTTGGCCGCCACGGCTGCCGCCGACAAACCGGTACGACCGCCCGAGGGTACCAGCGCGACATGGTGAGCGTTGGCCCACAGCACAATGGCCTGTACCTGTTCGGTGGTTTTCGGGAACACGATGGCGAGCGGCGCAGGGGCGAAATGCTTGGTCCAGTCCTTGCCATAAGCATTGAGGGAATCGGCGTCGGTGAGAACCTTGCCAGGCTCTACCAGGGTCTTTAGCTCATCAATCAAGGCAGGATGGGTCATCAACAGAACTCTCGAACAATTCATGGTCATCCTGAGAACGCTTCACGTCGCAGGAATGGGTGTTTAGCGGGGCGCTTATGCTAGCATACGGCCCCCCCGTAGAATCGAGCCGTAGGACGATTCTCGGTGCCGGTCTTCACGCCGGCCAGGTCAGCTCAGGCTGTCCACTTCCCTGCCATTTTTCTCTGGGACACAGGTTTACGCAGATGAGCAAGACTTCTCTCGATAAGAGCAAGATCAAGTTCCTTCTTCTGGAAGGCGTCCACCAATCCGCTGTTGATGTTCTCAAGTCCGCCGGGTACACCAGCATTGAGTACATCACCAGTTCCTTGCCTGAAGATCAGTTGAAGGAAAAGATCGCTGATGCCCATTTCATCGGCATCCGTTCTCGCACTCAACTGACCGAAGAAGTGTTCGATTGCGCCAAGAAGTTGGTGGCTGTTGGCTGTTTCTGCATCGGTACCAACCAGGTCGACCTCAACGCTGCTCGCGAACGCGGTATCGCTGTTTTCAACGCCCCTTACTCCAACACCCGTTCGGTGGCCGAGTTGGTGTTGGCAGAAGCGATCCTGTTGCTGCGTGGCATCCCTGAGAAAAACGCCTCTTGCCATCGCGGTGGCTGGATCAAAAGCGCTGCCAACTCCTTCGAAATCCGTGGCAAAAAGCTGGGTATCGTCGGTTATGGTTCGATCGGTACTCAGCTGTCGGTACTGGCTGAAGGCCTGGGCATGCAGGTGTTCTTCTACGACACCGTGACCAAGCTGCCGTTGGGTAACGCCACGCAAGTGGGCAACCTGCACGAACTGCTGGGTATGTCCGACATCGTGACCCTGCACGTGCCTGAAACCGCTGCCACTCAGTGGATGATCGGTGAGAAAGAAATCCGCGCCATCAAAAAGGGCGGCATTCTGATCAACGCCGCACGTGGCACCGTGGTAGAGCTGGACGCGCTGGCTGACGCGATCAAGGACAAGCACCTGATCGGCGCCGCCATCGACGTGTTCCCGGTCGAGCCGCGCTCCAATGACGAAGAGTTCGAAAGTCCGCTGCGTGGCCTGGACAACGTGATCCTGACCCCGCACATCGGCGGTTCTACCGCTGAAGCCCAAGCCAACATCGGTCTGGAAGTGGCAGAGAAGCTGGTCAAGTACAGCGACAACGGTACGTCGGTGTCCTCCGTCAACTTCCCTGAAGTGGCATTGCCGGCTCACCCTGGCAAGCACCGTTTGCTGCACATCCACCAGAACATTCCGGGTGTGATGAGCGAGATCAACAAGGTCTTCGCAGAAAACGGCATCAACATTTCCGGCCAGTTCCTGCAAACCAACGAGAAAGTTGGCTATGTGGTGATCGACGTCGACGCCGAGTCCTCGGACCTGGCGCAAGAGAAGCTGCAAAGCATCAACGGCACCATCCGTTGCCGCGTACTGTTCTAAGTCGCGCGCCACAAAAAAAGGAGACCCTCGGGTCTCCTTTTTTGTGCGTCGAAGAAATTACTTCACGTTAACCGTGATCTTCTTCGAAACGATGACGGGTTCAAACGTCATGTGGTTCTTGTCTGCCAGCTCCAGTTGCAAGGTGTGCTTGCCGGGCGCCAACGTGACTTCAGCTTCGGTTTGCGCCTTGCCAAAATGCACGTGGTTGGCATCTGCCGGGATCACTTGGCCCGCGGCAATTGGCTGGTCAACGTCGATCAACAGGTGGTGATGGCCCGTGTTCGGTGTCTGGTCGCCCGCAGGTGCCAGCTTGATACCTTCAACGCCGAATTTGACCGTGAAGGTTTTATCCACAGTGGCGCCGTCAGCCGGGGAAAGGATGGCGACTTTTGCGCCTTCAGGCGCCGGAGTAGCCGCCATGGCGATCACCGAAGCGCCCATCAGGACTGAAGCCAGTGCAACGCGAGACAATAGATTTTTCATTTTTTTCTCCGTTTTTCACAAAATTCATAGGGTTAAGACAACTTCCAGTCGGTACGCTGTCCAACCCGCAGTTGACCAACATAAAGCAAAGCGAACCTTTATTGCGAATCGCTTGCATCCCGTTCAAAGGAGTGACCATGCGCCTTCTGTCAGGCCTGATGCTGTTATTGCCACTGATGAGCCCTTTGGCTCACGCCGAATTGATTGATGACGTGAACGATCGGGGCGAGTTGCGCATTGCCCTCGATGCTGCTTCGCCACCCTGGAGCTTCAAGCAGGACGGCCAGTTGACCGGTTTCGACGTCGAGCTGGGCGAGCTGTTGGCCAACGAGCTTGAGGTGCATGCCTCACTCCTGGTTACGGATCGCAACGAGTTGCTGTCGGGGGTCGAAAGCGGGAAATACGATGTTGCAATCAATCACATCGCTTTGACTCCAGAACTGCAGAATCGGTTCGATTTCAGTCAGCCCTACGACAATCTGCGTACACCTGTGACAGGCGTAGCGCAGGCGTCTTCATTTGTCGAACCGGCGAATCAGGCTCGCACCCCGACAGAAATCAAACTGGCGATCCCGTTTCAGAAAGGCAACCCGGCTTTTCAGAAGAGCCTCAATAACGCGTTGCAACGCATCCGGGACGACGGCCGATTGGCCGCTCTGGCGCAGAAATGGCAGGTGGTCGAGAAGTAAGCGCCCCCCGGCTGCTCCTCAGCAGCCGAGGCGTCAGCCCCCTCACGGGTGTGTGGATGAGTCGCGCATGCTTTTCACATCAGACGCGTTGACGTCCGACCCTTTATTGCCCCAGCTGGTGCGAATGAAATTGACCACATCGGCCACTTCCTGATCCGACAAGCGCCAGTCAAAAGCGGGCATGGTGAAGGTCGACGGCGCGGTGTGTGTTGCCGGCAGTGTTCCGCCCTTGAGCACGATATGAATCAACGAGGTCGGGTCTTCGGACTGCAACACCGGGTTGCCTGCCAGCGCCGGGAACACGCGGGTATAGCCATGGCCGTCGGTGCGGTGGCACGCAGCGCAGTTGTCGATGTAAACCGCTGCACCGCGCTTGCTGTCGTCGCCGTTCCATAGCGCATCGGCCACGGCCGGATCGTACTGATGGGGTTTGTCGGCTGAATTCACCGCAGGCAACGACTTCAAATAACGTGCGATTGCTGTCAGGTCGGCATCAGACATGTACTGCATGCTGTGGACGATCACGTCACTCATTCCCCCAAACACCGCGCTGCGATCACTGCGCCCGGTCTTCAGGAACTGCACCAGCTGCGTTTCGTCCCAACTGCCCAGGCCGTCCTTGTGGTCCCCGCGCAGGTTTTTGGCGATCCAGCCTTCCAGTGGCGCACTGCCCGAGAGAAAGGCGCTGCCGTCCGTCGCGCTCAAGGCTTTTTCCTGCATGGTCAGGGCTCGCGGGGTATGACAGGCGCCGCAGTGGCCCAAACCTTCGACCAGATACGCGCCGCGGCTGACCACTGGGTCCTGGCCCGCAACCGGGGTGAAATCCGCAACCGCGGGTGCAAACGTCCAGCGCCACATGGCCAGCGGCCAGCGCATGCTCATGGGCCACGGAATATCCGCCGCCTTGTTCGCTTGCTCGACGGGCTTCACGCCTTTCATGAAGTAGGCGTACAGCGCTTGCATATCGGCCTGATTCACCCGGGCATAGGACGGGTAGGGCATCGCCGGGTACAGGGTGCTGCCATTTCGGGCGATGCCGTGACGCACGGCGTTGTCGAAGTCTGCAAAACTGTAATCGCCGATGCCGCTTTTGGCAGGCGTGATGTTGGTTGAGTAAAGGGTGCCAATCGGGGTTTCCATCGGCAGGCCACCCGCAAACGGCTTGCCGTCCTTGGCGGTATGGCAGGCCACGCAATCCCCGGCGCGCGCCAGATACTCGCCCTGCTGGATCAATGCGCGCGGATCTGCCCCGTCGGCCATGGCCGAGACGCTGCCCAACAGTGTAAAGGTCGCGATAACAAGTGCTTTCATGGTCATCGCTCCTTATGCCTGAACCAACGGGCCGGGGTTTTTCAGGTACTGCTCGCGGATGGCCCGCGCCGACCAGTAGGTCAGTGCCGCAACCAGCCCTGTCGGGTTGTAGCCCAAGCCTTGCGGGAAGGCAGACGCACCCGGCACGAATACGTTATGCACGTCCCAGCTCTGCAAATAGCGGTTAAGCGCACTGGTTTTCGGGTCGGTGCCCATGATCGCGCCGCCGTTAAGGTGGGTGGTTTGATAGGACGCAGTGTTGAAGTGGTCACCGACTTTTTTACCCAGCAGGGCGATGGCTTTCGGGTTCATTGCCTGGGCGATCTTGCCCATTTTTTCCATCATGAAACGGTTCATTTTGATGTCGTTTTCTTGCCAGTCGAACGTCATACGCAGCAGTGGCTGGCCATAGGCATCGCGGTAAACCGGGTCGAGATCCAAGTAGTTTCCACGGTAAGACTGATGTGCACCGTGAGCATCCATGGACACTTGGTGGGTGTAGTAATCGGCGGTGGCTTTCTTCCACGCGCTGCCCCACGCGGGAGTGCCCGGCGGGTTGGACGTACCGGCAATCGGACGGCTCCCGGCCTGGTTGACCCACATGGGTGAGCCGCCGACAAAGCCGTGCGGCCCGTGATCGAAGTTGTCGGCATTGAAGTCATCGATCGCCACGCCATTGCCGCCTGCGCCGATGAAGTTGTTGGTGTGCACGTCTTTATCGAAGTAGGCCTTGATCGTGCCCATGTTCTGGTAGGCAAAGTTTCGGCCGACAACGCCTTCGTTGGTGATCGGGTCGTAGGGTTTGCCAATGCCCGAGAGCAGCATCAAACGCACGTTGTGGAACTGGAACGCGCCCAGAATCACCAGGTCGGCGGGCTGCTCTATTTCGCGGCCCAGTGCGTCGATGTAGGTAACGCCTGTGGCTTTGGTTTTGTCGCTGTCGAGGTTGACGCGAATCACGTGAGCGTTGGGGCGCAGCTCAAAGTTGGGCACTTGCTTGAGCGCAGGCAAGATGTTCACGTTGGGCGAGGCTTTGGAATACATGTAGCAGACATAGCCGCTGCAAAAACCGCAGAAGTTGCACGGGCCCATTTGCGCGCCATAGGGGTTGGTGTAGGGCCCGGAGGTATTGGCAGAGGGCAGGTTGTAGGGTTTGTAGCCAACGTCATTGGCAGCTTTCTGAAACAGCTGTGCAGATACGGTGTTTTTCTGTGATTCCAGCGGGAAATGGTTTGAGCGATCTGGCGCATAGGGGTTGCCGCCTTTGCCTTCGCCCACCAACTGCCCGTTGACGGTCCAGGCTTGGCCTGACGTGCCGAATACTTTCTCGGCGTAGTCGAAAAACGGCTCCAGTTCTTCGTAACTTACGCCGAAGTCCTGAATGGTCATGTCCTTGGGGATGAAGTGTTTACCGTAGCGCTCTTCGTAATGGCTGCGCATGCGCAATTCGATCGGGTCGACACGGAAATGCACGCCCGACCAGTGCAAGCCGGCACCGCCCACACCGTTGCCGGGCAGGAAAGCACCCAACTGGCGGTTTGGCAACGCCACATCGTTTACGCTGTGGCGAATGGTGACGGTTTCTTTCGACACATCCTGGAAGAGCTTTTTACGCACGCTGTAGGTCAGTTCGTCGATAACCTGCGGGTAGTTACCGTCCGGGTACGTGTCCTGCATCGGGCCGCGTTCGAGGGCGACAACGTTCAGGCCCGCTTCGGTCAGCTCTTTGGCCATGATCGCGCCCGTCCAGCCGAACCCAACGATCACGGCATCCACTTTTTTCATAACGGTCATGTTCAGGCCCTCTCGCCGCGGATGGATACAGCCGGGAAGGGGTACTGCTCATTGCGTTCTACCCAGTCCATGAAGTCGGCGCGGGCGCCGGGGAAGCCAATCAGCGTCCAGCCGACCATGCCTTTGTTGCCACCGTGAATCGGGTCGCAGAAGAACCCTTCCTTGGTGTTTTGCAGCAGAAAACTGAAGAATATTTTTGCCGGCACGCTTTCGAATTGGGGCGACCCTGCTTCCAGTTGCTTGAGCACGTCATCTCGGGTAGCGCTGTCTAGCCCAGCAAATACTGAGCCGTAGTGCTTTTTGCAGTGCTCATCCGTAGCGGCAATGCCCAAGCGATAAATCTGCTTGGGGACCAATTTGCTCTGCCAACCCATTTCGGCCGGTGCGTCAGCATTGAACGGGCCTTGCATGAACCACAGCGCGCCGCTGGCGTAAGGCGTGTTCATCTGGCGGTCGATGTATTCCGGAACACCTGCTTCCAACGCGCCGGGGCCTTGTTCGTCTGCTGGAATCAGGCGCGCTACGGCGGCATTCACAAATGCCCATTCTTCAGCGGTGAAGTAGGAAGGTTCATACGCATTGCCAGCAGCAGGCGCGGGCGATTGCCCTTCGTTGGCCACGGCTTTGGCATCGACGCTGGCCGAGGCCATCAGCACCGAGCCGCCGAGGCCGGTACTGGCGACAGTCACCACAGGAATCAGGGTCAGGGTTTTGCGCAGAAACTCACGCCGCGGGTTGTCTTGTTCAGACATCAGGCACCTCATCAGGCATTCACGGATTACAGCTGCTCATGGGCAGCTTTTCGTTTTGGCAGGCGGCGCGGGTCGAGCTCGACCGGGAAAAAACAACGCGCAGGCAAACATTGGTTACAAATACTAACAGGCCAATCGCCTGGGTGAATCGATTCATGCGTAATTTTGCCGCACCCCGGCCTAAATAATGCCGGCCCTTTCCTGGCATCACGATTTTTTGACAAGCGCCTCACAGAGTTTTGATTCAGGTTCATCCACCCTCGCCGCACTTTCTCTGATCCTTATAAAAACGGTTGAACTGATATGGCGAACTCCCGGATGTTTCCCGCGCTGTGCCTGGCATTCCTGACGCTGGCCGCTTTGCCACAGGCGCGGGCGGAAGAAAGTCCTGTATCCCGTTCTGTGCAATGGGCCCAGCCTGTCGCCACGCAGTACAACCTGTATCAAATGTCGCCCACGCTCTATCGCAGCGCTTTGCCGGACAGCAATGCGCAGCCGCTGCTGGAAAAATTGCAGATTGCGACGGTGATCAACTTCCTGCCTGAGTCCGATAGCACGTGGCTGAAAACCCCCGGTGTCACTCAGGTGCAGTTGCCGTATCGCACCAATCATGTAGACGACCAGGACGTGCTGGCTGCGTTGCGCGCCATTCAGACAGCACAGGCAAAGGGGCCGGTGTTGATGCATTGCAAGCATGGCGCCGACCGTACCGGGCTGATGTCCGCCATGTATCGCGTGGTGGTGCAGGACTGGAGCAAAGAAGACGCCCTGAAAGAAATGACCCAGGGCGGGTTTGGCGAAAACGCGCATTACAAGGATGGCGCCAAGTACATGATGAAGGCTGACATCCCTGCGCTGCGTGCTGCCTTGAGCAGTGGCGCGTGCAGCACCAGCGCGTTTGCCTCCTGTGTGGTCATGAACTGGTTGAAACCGGGTAAGGCTTAACCGTCTGCGAGCTGCTGGCGCAAGGCGGCCTTGCGCTCGGGCAGAGGTAGCGTAGCGAGGGTTTCCACAGCGGCATAAAACGTTTGCCAGTCATTGCCGCTTTGCTTGAACAGCGCCGCGAACGCTGGCACCCATTGATCGTATAGCCCGAATGGCAGCAGTTTGGCGTTGTTCATGGGGCTGTTGATCCACGGATCAAAACGTGTGTTCCCTGCCCATTGCTGATCGCGCATTTGACGGTATTGCACGCGCATCTGTTCAAACGTCGCGGCCTTGCGCTGGCGCATGCGTTCGGCCGGTAACGATTGCGCATACAGCGTTTCTAACCCTTGGCGCGTTTGCAGAATCAGGCCGATAAATTGATCGCGTTGCAGCAACGCGCGCGGATCCGGGGCGGGTAAACCTTGGTAAGCGCGCCACTGACGCGTGCCTTCCTGTTCAACGAAGTTGGCGAAGGATTCGTTGAATTCCGTGTCGTCCTTTACATACACACGCTGGTGAGCCAATTCATGAAAAATCACGCTGGCGAGCCGTTCGTCACCCCAGGTCAGCATGGTGTTGAGGATCGGGTCGTCGAACCAGCCCAAAGTTGAATAGGCTTCAACACCACTGACAAACACGTCTCGTCCTTGCTGGCGCTGCAGGGCAGCCTCACCCCGCGCGCCCCCCACAGAGTAGTAACCGCGGTAGGCAACGCACCCGGCAATCGGGAAACAATGGGTGATGGGTTTGAGTGAAAATTCTGGCGTAGCAAACACATTCCATACCACGTACGGCCGTTTGAGGTCAGCGTACAGGCGATAGCTTGCGTTGTCGGGCAAAAGCAACTGCTTGCTGGCGAACGTGCGTGCTGCCTGGGCGTTGCGCAGTTGCTTGCGCAGGGCAGCCGGACGCTGGGGGGCTGCAATGACGTGTTCCACTGGCTCGCGGGCTTTCAACAGGTGCAACTGGCCGCTGGCCAGTTGTGAGTAATAGTTCACGCTTGAACAGCCGTTGAGCAGGGTCATAGCAGCAACTAGCAGCAAACATCGAGCGCTTGGCGTCATTGGTCAGTCCAGTCAAAGAGTGCGGCAAGCCTAGCTGTTGAAAGGGGCGGCGCGCCACAGCTGACAGCAACGGCGCTATGCTGGCACTTAAGACGAGTGGAGGAATAAGCATGCGGACGTTTTTAGGGCTAGCACTCACGTGTGTGCTGAGTGCGTGTGCCAGCACGCCTTTACCTGAGCACAATCGGGCTCTGGCGTGGGTTGATCTTGAAACCCAAACGGGCAAGCTGGTGATGGCGGAGCGACTGGACAATCAGCGCGTGGCCGATGGCCGCTATTTTCAGGTGTCCCCGGGCAGCCACGAACTCATGGTGCGCTTCGATTACGAGGTCTTTATCGGGGGCATGAGTCAGTTCAGTAACCCGCAGGAACGGTTGTGTTACCTGACGCTCAATTACACCGATTTCCAGCCGGGGCAGCGCTACCGGTTGCAGGCACGATCCCTGGGGTTTAACGCCTATGCCCGGCTCTATAACGCCGAGGGCAAGGTGTTGGCCGAGGAGCGGCTGGTCAACTGTATTCCGTAGCGATCAGTTGTCGTTCTTCTGGTAGATGATCTTTTTCGTACCGTTTTCGCAGGTGCCCACCACCATGTTTTGGTCTTGAACTTCGTCGTTGGTCACGATTTCCAGGGTGTAGGACGACACGTTATTAGCCTGAATCTTGGCCTCAATTTCAGCCTTGAGTTCATCACACGGCTTGGGTGCGGCCAACGCGGTGGTGGCCATGGCGCAGCAGATAACAGCTAGAGCGAAACGTTTCATGGTGAGACTCCCTTGATTGCAATGCGCAAAGTCATGCATTGACGCACGCGGAGATGATTCGATCACATCGGGCGTCACTCGGGACTGATCCAGGGCACATAGACGGGCATTGTTGAGGTCGCCTCTGCCTGCTCAACAGTGAGCGGGCAGAGATACCGTGCCGCGTCTGGTCAGCTCAACAACGTGGCGTCGAGGGTGATGTTGGCATTGAGAACCTTCGAGACCGGGCAGCCTTCTTTGGCCTTGGTGGTCAATTCATCGAATTGCTCCTGGGTGGCGCCCGGCACTTTAGCCTTGAGCACCAGGTGCACGGCGGTGATCGCAAAACCGTCGTCTTGTTTGTCCAGCGTGACTTCTGCGGTGGTATCGATGCTGTCGGCCTTGAGCCCTGCATCACCGAGAATCATCGACAGGGCCATCGAGAAGCAACCCGCGTGGGCCGCACCGATCAACTCTTCGGGGTTGGTGCCTTTGCCGCCTTCAAAGCGTGCCTTGAAGCCGTAAGGTGCTTCACGCAGTACGCCGGTTTCAGTGGAGATGGAGCCGATGCCGGTTTTAAGATCGCCTGCCCAATGAGCCGATGCTGTCTTTTTAATACTCATGCGTGCCTCCTGAAGAACGGCGTGAAGGTTTCACGCCTGGTGTGAAGTTGTGAGGGTAGTCGGCGCACTAAAGTTCATCCTGTCAGACCAATCGTCTTTTTTAGTAGCTCATTTCATAGCCTGCTATTGAAACTCGGGTATATGCCCATATTGCAAAGAGCACTGGCAGGTTTTGGCGAGCGTCTGAGCCTGCGTCCCACTAGGAGTAGCCGGCTGATGACATCCCTGTCCGATATCAAGTTCTCGACCCTCGATTTGGTGCCTGTGCGCGAAGGCGGCACTGCTGCTCAGTCGCTGCACAATTCGCTGGACTTGGCGCAGCACGTAGAAAAGTTTGGCTACAACCGTTTTTGGGTGGCTGAGCATCACAATATGGATGGCATTGCCAGCTCCGCGACATCGGTGTTGATCGGGTATCTGGCGGGCGGCACGTCGACCATTCGCGTGGGCTCGGGCGGCGTGATGCTGCCAAACCATGCGCCGCTGGTGATCGCCGAGCAGTTCGGCACCCTTGAAAGCCTGTACCCGGGGCGGATTGATCTGGGCCTCGGCCGCGCGCCGGGCTCTGATCAAATGACCGCACGGGCGTTACGCCGGGAACGCTCCGGCAGCGCCGATGATTTTCCTGAAGATGTGGCGGAGCTGATGCGGTATCTGGGGCCACGTACACCGGATCAGCGGGTGATTGCGATGCCGGGCACGGGTACGAACGTGCCCGTGTGGCTGCTGGGCTCCAGTTTGTTCAGTGCACAACTGGCGGGTGAGCGCGGACTGCCTTACGCGTTCGCCTCCCATTTCGCACCCCGGTTGATGCACGAAGCCATTCGTGTTTACCGCAATCATTTCAAACCCTCGGCAGTGCTCGACACCCCGTATGTGATGCTGGGCGTCCCCTTGGTGGCAGCCGATACTGATGAACAGGCCGAATACCTGGCCACATCGGTTTACCAGCGCATTCTGGCGTTGATGCGTGGGCAAAGTCTGGTACAGCGTGCGCCGGTCAAGAGCATGGACGGCGTGTGGCTGCCTCACGAAAAAGAGGCGGTGATGAGTTTCCTGGGTCTGGCAATGGTCGGTAGCCCGGAAAAAATCCGCGCCAAGCTTCAGGTACTGGTTGAGCAGACGGGGGCCGACGAGCTGATTTTCACCTGCGATTTGTATGAGCACGCCGACCGTATTCATTCCTATGAGCTGCTGGCGCAGGTGATGAAGCAAGGCTGATACGCGCATCCCGGCGCTATAAATAATGACCACCTGACGGCCTTACCGGGCCTTCAGGCTGGCATGACCTTGTCTTTTTGCGGTCATGCTCATGCCTTCGTCTTTGCACCATTACACCCCGAGCCTCACGGCTTACGATCCCCGCGCCCTGAGTGTGCGTCAGGTGGCGTATCACCGAACCTTGCCCCGCGCGCAGGCCGTGCCCCGTATCAGCAGTCAGATGTGGAGTGCCACGGGTTTGCTGCTGGCGCAATGGGACCCGCGTTTGCACACGCAGCGTCAGCACCCGACCGTTACCGGCTCCAATCAAAACACCCTCTACAGCCTCAGCGGGCAGCCATTGCACAGCCACAGCGTTGACGCGGGCAGTCGCTGGTGGTTGCGCGGATCGGCGGGGCAGGTCTTGCAAAGCCGGGACTCGCGAGGCAGCCAGCTACGTCATGTGTTCGATCGATGGCTCAGGCTGACATCCCGGCATGAACGGGAGGCCGGTGAACCTCGGGAACGTTGTGTGGAAATCCTGACGTATGGTGGCACGACCCCTGAAGATCAGGCTGCCAACCGATCCGGCCGCTTGATACGTCACGATGACCCGTCCGGCACCTTGCGTTATGAGCAGTATTCGCTGAAGGGTCAGCTATTGAAGGAAGCGCGTCAGTTTTGCCAGTCATTGGAACCGGTGGACTGGCCGCAGGCAGAAAGTGGCCGTGACGCGCTGTTGGAAACATCGCGCTTTATAACGGCCTGGCAATACGATGCGTTTGCCTCGGTAATCGGGCAAACCGATGCCAAAGGGCATACTCAGCACCTCTCGTACGGCATCGACGGTCTATTATTTGAGAACGCCCTGACTCTCAAGGGCGAGCGCCGGCAAGTGCTGATGAGTCAGCGCGTGTATAACGCCAGTGCTCAACTGGAATCCGAACGCGCCGCTAATAATGTCAGCACCCTGGCTCAATACGCGGCGCCCGATGGTCGGCTGGAGCGATTACTGGCCTACCGTGAAGCGGAATCAGCAGGTCCTTTGCAAGACTTGGCCTACGAATATGACCGGGTCGGCAACGTCACAAAAATCAGTGACGGAGCCCAGCCGGTGCAGTGGGCGTTCAACGCCCAGGTTGACCCCGTCAGCACCTATGGTTATGACACGCTTTATCAGCTGATTTACGCCACCGGCCGTGAGAATGCGAACAACGACGCTACCCGGTTTTTGCCGCCGTGCATGCTGTTCGGTATGAAGGACGACACTGTTTGGCGCAACTACAGACAGGTGTACGCCTACGATGAAGCGGGCAACTTGCTTCAGTTGCGCCACAGCGTGAATACGGGGGGCGGGTATAGGCAGCGAATGGCAGTGGCCGATGCCAGTAACCATGGCGTGCTGCAAGAGGACCCGGGCGTGACGCCCCCGACACCGGGGCTGGGAAGGGCGTTCGATATGAATGGCAATCAGCAGGCGTTGTCTGCAGGGCAGGCCTTGCAATGGAGTGTCGCCAATCAACTGCGCAAAGTGACGTTTGTGCAGCGTTCTGACGGCCAAAACGATGACGAAGTCTACCGTTACGACGCCTCGGGGCAGCGTGTGCAAAAAGTGCATACCTCACAGGCAAGCACAATGACGCATACCCGGATGGTTCGGTATTTGCCGGGCCTTGAGATCCGGCATGACAGTGCGACCGGTGAACAATTGAACGTGGTGTGCGTGAGTGCGGGCTTGAGCAGTATCAGGGTGTTGCAATGGGATCAGGGGCGCGCACGCACTGCCCCTGAAACTCAAATACGTTTCAGCCTGGTTGACCTTGTAGGCAGCAGTTCGCTGGAGCTTGATGGGCGAGCGCAGCTCATTACTCAGGAAAGTTACTACCCCTATGGCGCCACTGCCTGGTGGGCGGCCAGGACATCGCTGCAAGCCCGCTACAAAACCATTCGTTATTCAGGCAAGGAGATGGATGCCAGCGGGTTGTATTACTACGGGATGCGTTATTACGCACCGTGGTTGCAACGCTGGATCAGTCCCGATCCTGCCGGTACCCTGGACGGGTTGAACCGCTACGCGATGGTGTCCAATAACCCGGTTTCCCGGATCGATCTTTATGGTTTGAATGGTGTGTCAGCCGACACCCGGCCAGCGCGGGTGCAGGCGCTTGATCGTTATCTGCGCGAGAACTTTCCAGCCATTTACCTCAAAGAGCTTGATACGTTTGCGTACCGGTACAGCTCTACCCAAGGGCCTCACGCGGACATCATCGGAGCATTGCGAACCCAAGGATTTAACTTCGATGAAATGGATCTATACAACCAGTCGGTGAGCTTGGGTGCGACCAGGCCGGCCAATATCCTTGCAGGTTTGGGTGAGGTGTATATCGCGTCTGCCAATTACTTCAATGAAATGGCACGCTCTTTGACCAACCCTGCAATGCATCCCGACAACCCTGGTCCCAGGCTGTGGGAGGACATTCCCACAATGTATTCAGCCATGGAACGATCCGATGCCACCACTTTTGACCCTGATGTCTCCGGAATGAGTGACGCGTTAAGTATCGGGCGCAAAAGTGCGGTCACACTGTTCAATCAATATATTCTGCGCAACCCCGGCACCACGGAAACCACCACGTACAGGGGGCAACAGGTGAGTGAATTGGGGTTAAGAGCGCTAGAAGCGCATGCCCAAAACAAGGACATCCTGCGTACCGAGCAATTTATGTCCGTCAGCGACATGATGAGCGTGGCCAAGCGATTTGCATTCGGTACGTACGACACGCGCAAAGTGACGTTGAAACCGGTCATGTTCACCGTGAAAGGCACCAGCGCCATGGAGTTGCTGTCACCGGTCAATGAGGCCGAACGGGTGTATCCGCTCGAATCAACGTTCACCATTAAATCGGCCGGTTTCTCCCAAGCGGTGGTGAAAGCCTATGCCCCGTTCGCGTTCCACTTTGTGCTGCAGGAAGTCAGCATTCCCGAGTCAACCCGGAAAACACGGGCCTTCATGACCGACCCCCATGGCAGCAGGCGTCACTAGCGCCAGACAAACCGCGGTGACGCGATGTGTCTGCGTCCATCACTTCAAAACGGTGCATCGCCCAGAATGGTGGCGCGGTGCATCACGCGGCGATTCGGACGGTAGTCATCCACGGCGTAGTGCTGGGTCACACGGTTGTCCCAAAAGGCGACGTCGTTTTCCTGCCAGCGCCAGCGAATGGTGTACTCAGGGCGAGTGGCATGGGCAAACAACAGCGTGAGGATGGCATCGCTTTCAGCTTCAGAAAACTCATTGATGCGTGTGGTAAAGCCCTCGTTGACGAACAGCGACTTACGGCCGCTCACTGGGTGTGTGCGAACAACCGGGTGCGACAGGGGCGGGTTGTTTTTGCGCGTCTGGTCCCAGCGTGCAAAGTCTTCCGGGGTCGAGCCAAAGCGCTCCAGCGGGAACGACTTGGTGAAATCGTGGGTCGCCGTCAGCCCGTCCAGCAGCTGCTGCAAGGGTGCGGACAACCCCTCAAACGCTGCAATTCCACTGGCCCACAAGGTGTCGCCACCAAAAGCGGGCAATTGCTTGGCGCTCAACACCGCGCCCATCGCAGGCGTGGGCAAGAAAGTGACGTCGGTGTGCCAGACGGCATTGTCGCGCACGTCCGTCACGGCGGTGTCCAGCACCAGCACTTCAGGCTGCTCGGGGATATTCGGGTAAATCGGATGTATATGCAGATCGCCGAAATTGGCCGCGAATCGCGCTTGTTGCTGCGGGTTGATCGACTGATTTTTGAAGAAGATCACTTGATGCTTGAGCAGCGCCTGCTCAATGGCTTCGCGTTGTTCGACGCTCAGCGGCTGAGTCAGGTCAACGCCTTCAATCTGCGCGCCAAGGGCAGTGCTAATCGGGGTAAGGGTCAGGCTCATGGTCATTCTCTTCATCAGCGCGCCGATTGATCAGCGTCGTGTTAGTTCGAAACAGTTAGTGAGCCTGGCCGTGCCACGGCACCAGCTTGCGTTGCAGGGCGCGCAGGCCCATCTCCATGGCAAAGGCGATGATGGCAATTACCAGAATTCCTAGCACCACCACGTCAGTGACCAGAAATTGCGCGGCCGACTGCACCATGAAACCAAGACCGCTGGTGGCGGCGATTAACTCGGCAGCCACCAATGTGGACCAGCCGACGCCCAGGCCAATGCGCACGCCGGTCAGAATGTCGGGCAGGGCGCTGGGCAAGATCACATGCCGAATCAGTTGCCAACGGGTAGCGCCCAGTGACTGCGCGGCACGCACTTTGGCCGGGTCAACATTGCGCACGCCGGTGGCGGTGGCAATGGCAATCGGCGCGAAAATCGCGAGGTAAATCAGCAACACTTTCGACAGCTCACCGATGCCGCACCAGATCACGATCAGCGGCAAGTAAGCCAAAGGAGGGATCGGACGATAGAACTCGATAAGCGGGTCGAAAATCCCCCGCGCAATGCGGTTATGACCAATTGCAATGCCCACCGGAATTGCAGTGAGAATGGCAAAACCCAGGCCCAACCCAATGCGACTCAAGCTCGCACCCAAGTGCTGCCATAAGGTGGAATCCATGTACCCCGAAGTGACCAGCAACCCGCCTTTTTCCAAAACCGCAGACGGCGGTGGCAAAAACAGCGGCTCAATCAAACCCGCAGCCGTCACGGCCCACCAGGCAGCGATTAGCGTGAGAAGTGTCAATACGCTGATCCAGCGCGTGCTCAATTGACGTTTGACCGGGCGCTGCGCGTGAGCCACGGCGGTCGGGGAGGCGTCGTTCACCAATTCATAGCTGCTCATGCGCGCTCCTGCCGCTGGGCGGCGCCGCGTTGTGAAAACACCCGCTCAAGCACGTGTTCGCGGGTTTCAATGAAACGGGGGTCTGACTTGATGGCGCGGGCGGACTCGCCAGCGGTATAACGCTGACCGAAGTCCAGTGTCAGGCGCTCGACAATGCGGCCCGGATTGGGCGCCAGCAGGATCAGGTCGGTGGCCAGAAACACGGCTTCTTCGATGTCGTGGGTAATCAGAAACACCGGTTTGGCGGTGCGTCGGCACACTTGCAGTAACAGCTCCTGCATTTGCTCGCGGGTGAAGGCGTCGAGGGCGCCAAACGGCTCGTCCATCAGCAGCAGGCGAGGGTCGGCCGCCAAGGCGCGGGCAAGCCCCACGCGCTGTTTCTGACCGCCCGATAGCTCCCACACCCGGCGTTTTTCAAAGCCAGACAAATCCACCAGGTCGAGCATTTCGCGGGCGCGGCTTTCGCGTTTATCACGGGCCATGCCTGCCAGTTCAAGACCGAACGCCACGTTGGCCAGCACGTCTTGCCACGGCAGCAACACGTCATCCTGAAACACCACTCCGCGCTCGGCACTTGGGCCATGCACGGGCGCGCCATCCAGGGTGATGCGTCCACCGCTGGGTTCGACAAAGCCTGCAATCAGGTTCAGCAACGATGTTTTGCCGCTGCCCGACGGGCCGAGTGCGACCAGCAGTTGCTGCGGGCCAAGGTTGACGGAAATATCCGACAGTACCGGCTCGGCAGCCCCCGGGTACTGTGCGCTGATGCGCTCCAGTGATAACAAGGCCATGTCGGGCGACTCCTGAAAAAGCGTGAGTTATTGAGCGATGTAGCTGGCGTTCACCGCCGGTGCGTAATCAGGCAGCACGGCGTCCACCTTGCCTTGCTCTTTAAGGAAGGCCGCCGTGTCAGCCAATGCTTTGGTGGTTGGCGCCCCGAGCAAGACCGCCTGATCGGTGGCTAACGGGTACACATTGCCTTGCAGCAGCAACGGGATATCAGCCGCCTTGGCGCCTGACAGCTTCACCAGCTTGTCGATATTGCTCTGATTGGCCAGCCAGGCTTTTGGGTCTTTGTGATAGTCGGCATAAGCATCCAGTGTCACTTTGGCGAAGGCTTTGACGACCTCAGGGTGTTTGGCGGCGAAGTCTTTGCGCACGATCCACGCATCAAACGTCGGTGCACCGAATTGGCTCAACTCACCCGAGGTGATCAGCACCTTGCCGTTTTCCTTGGCGGTGCCCAGAGCCGGGTCCCACACGTAGGTTGCGTCGATGTCACCCCGCTTCCAGGCGGCAATAATGGCGGGCGGCGCGAGGTTCAGAATCGTCACCTTCGACGGGTCGATATTCCAATGCTTCAACGCGGCCAGCAGGCTGTAGTGGCCTGTCGATACAAACGGCACGGCAACTTTCTTACCGACCAAATCCTGCGGGCTATTAATGCCTGAGCCGTCGCGCGCTACCAACGCTTCGGCACCCCCAATCTGGGTGGCAATCAAAAAGGTCTCGACCGGGACGTTACGGGTGATCGCAGCGGTCAACGGGCTTGAGCCCAGGTAGCCGATTTGCACATCGCCCGAAGCGATAGCGGCAATGATGTCTGCGCCGTTATCAAATTTGCGCCACTTGATATTGGCGTCGGTGGCTTTCTCGTAGGCGCCGTCTGCCTGAGCAACTTTTGCAGGGTCTACGGTGGTTTGGTAGGCAACAGTGACATCCGTGGCAGCCTGTGCGAATAAGCTTGCAGTTGCTAGGGACAAAGCAGCCAGAAGGCGTAGGGGAGAATACAGTTTCACGATGAAGCTCCTCGACAGGCGGCCGGATATCGGCAGAAAGCGAGGTTAAATGATCTAAGAATGGCTAAATAAATAACTTTTAAGCATTAGCTTATGAAGTTCTTCCTGCCGCCTTCAGGGCGTCCAATAAAACTGATCCGGTTTTTACACGGGGCACTGACCCGCTCGTCGCCTTAGATGAAAACCGACTTAAAAATTTCATAAATATCTATTTAGAAATTAGACCAAAGGCCGATAGCATCCCTTCACCTGTGCGTAGGAAAAGTCGCTTATATAGCTGTTTGATCTGAGAATTTCAGAAATAATTCTTTTTGGGTTTAACAGAAAGCCATTACCCTACGCACAAATCGCAGAAGACTAGACAAAGGTCGTAGACATGAAAAGTTACGATTGACTTGTCAGTCACTGTCTGGCGCTAATCGCGCATCTGTAGTACCGAGGCGTCAGATCTCGGGCTAAAGAACTACAAAAATTAGAAAAGCAAAGGAGCAAGACAATGAACAAGTCCACCTTGGCCGTGGCTGTGGCCGTAGGTTTGTTGGCACAACAAGCGAACGCTGCCGGCTTCATCGAAGACAGCAAGGCAACGCTGAAACTGCGTAACTTCTACATCAATAACGATAACCGTGATTCGGGCACCCCCAAGAACGCTAGCTACCAAGAAGAATGGGGCCAAGGCTTCCAGTTGGACTTCACCTCGGGTTTTACCCAAGGCACAGTTGGTTTTGGTGTTGACGCTATTGGTCTATTGGGCGTTCGCCTAGATTCCGGGAGAGGCCGCCATGGCAACCCGAGCAGCTCTAGCTACGGCGGTACGGTGTTTCCGACCGACAGCGATGGTCGTGCAGTCAATGACTTCTCCAGCCTGGGCCTGACTGCCAAAGCCAAAATTTCCCAAACCGAACTGCGTTACGGCACGCTCATGCCGAAACTGCCGGTCATCTCTTATAACGATGGTCGTCTGTTGCCACAGACCTTTGAAGGTGGCCAGATTACCTCCAACGAGTTCAAGGATTTGACCCTGATCGGTGGTCAGATCGAGCACGTTAAAGGCCGTAACTCCAGCAACAATGAAGAAATGTCTATCGCAGGAGCGAACAATGCTCGCACTGGCGAGTTCAGCAACAAATTCCTGTATGGCGGGGCTGACTACAAAATCAACAAAGACCTGCTGGTTCAGTATTACTACGGGAATCTGAAAGATTTTTATAAGCAGCACTTTTTAGGTCTTACCCATAATTGGGCTATCGGCCCTGGTGTTTTGAAGTCCGATCTTCGCTACTTCCACAGCACTGACGATGGCAAGAACGGTAGTGATTCTTCCTATTACAGCTCTGGTGATTACCGCGGTTCCAGCGGTGGTCGCGGCAAGGTAGATAACAATCTTTACAGTGGATTATTCCTATACACGGTTGAAGGTCACACCTTCGGTGGCGGCTATCAGGTGAGCAACGGCAGCAGCGACTTTCCATGGCTTAACCAAGGCGACGGTTCGTCCAACTACACCATTACCGACATGCAGATCCAGAAGTTCGCCCGTGCCGGCGAGCGCACCTGGCAAGCACGCTACTCGTACGATTTTGCAAAAGTTGGTATTCCGGGTCTGACAGCGGGCGCGGTTTATCTTCGTGGGGATAACATCGACACAGTGGGCAGCTCTGCCCCTAATGTGGGTAAGGTCACGGGTTCAGGTCGTTCAGAGTGGGAGCGTGATATTACAGTGGCCTACGTCGTGCAAGAAGGTCCGTTGAAAAACGTGGGCGTCATGTGGAAAAACGCGATGTGGCGCAATGACATTCCGGGCCAGCGCGATCAGGACGAAAACCGTTTGATCGTCAGCTACTCGATCCCGTTGCTGTAATTCGGGCGCAGCGCAAAGGTAAGAAAAATCCTGCCCGGCGCAATGCCGGGCAGGGTGTTTACCGAAGACCAAAGCGATCAATTCGCAACACATGAATAGTCGCAGCTCCCTGCCGCTCCCCTTGCCTAAACCTGAGCCCAGAGTGGACCCGGTGCTTTGGCGCGTCCAATGAAACAGTTTTTAATATTCGATACAGACCTACAAACATCGCGCGTTGTTCTTTCTGTGTCACTGAGGGGGCAAGACCCGTGACAACCAGCGGCTCAAGGATTAACGGGCACATATTGATCTATCTTTCCGCCCAACCGGGCGATGATCATTGCTAATGAGTCCGCATTCGAGAGGATAATATTCACCCTTTGGGTCGGGTTAGTGATGAACTCATCCCTGGCTTGGTCCAGCGTCGCCTTACCGGTTTGTTTGAGAATGCTGTTTGTCCCCGAATCTGTGATTTGACTGAACAACTCATTGCGCGGTGTCGAATTAGACAGTGTTTTATTGTGCAGGTCGTAGATGATATTAAAGATGGCACGCTCATTGGCAGTGCGTGATTCAAACAGTTCAGGGTAGGGGAAACTAGAGTTTAAGTAAGCGATGTCTTCTGTGTTAACGACTTGATGTGACACTTCATGGATGAGCGTGACCGCGCGCCAGTGATTATCTATGTTAAAAGGCGGGATGGTTTTTTTAATGCCCATTAAAGGGTCGGGCCCGTAGGGGGAGATAACCGGTTGAAAGAAGTTGTCATCTAAATAGATGTATTTCACCTCGTCCTGCCGATGAACAAAGGCGACGCGCAGGCTCTCGCGAGACGATTGCTTCCCCGAGACATACCGCAATGAAGTAAGAGGGTTCATGGACCGTTTCAATAGGCGGCCAAGAATGGCGGACACTGCAGAGGCGAGTTTATCAATGTGGGCATGGCGCAAATTATTTATGCCCAGGTGATTTTTTAACCATTGGGCCAACGGTGCGTATTGACGGTTGTCTCTGTCAATTTGTTTTAATACTTTGGACGCTTCAGTTAAATAACTGACCGCTGTCTCGTGGGCTAACACAATCGCGGCAGCTTTATCAGGGCGCAAGGCAAACATCAGCGGCATGCCGACAATTTCAATAGGAAAGCTGCTGTCACCAATGGGTTCATGTACTCGCGAGAATATCGGTCCGCCACCCAATAGGGGTTCTCGCAGGTCCAATTCCCAGCGTTGTAACGAGTTGAGTTTTAGCGCGGGGCCTTCGCGCTGCGCGTCAATCTTGATTCGCCAGCGCTGGGCAATTAAGTTGACCGGGTACACCTTACCCCTCATGACAATATAGTGATTGTTCGACGTTGTGTTTTGATAAACCCCGGTCGTCCGGTCAAGGCTTAAATCCTTCAATGAGACGGTGTGGTCAATGTAGGGGTCCAACAATGAGATCTGTTCACTGCTGTAACGGGCAATGCTTAATGCAGCGGTTATTCTGTCTTCGGGGCCGCTGACAAGAGGCGGGACAAAAGGTGAAACCCAGGGCGTACCCGTTGGTTTCCTGGAGCGCGTGTAGACCTCAGATGCAACCAACATGAACGCAATAACGAAATCACTGATGGCCTGACCCCAATACCCCTGCTCGCCTGCTTTAATGGCTTCCCTCACCAGCCCGAACGTTTGCAAAATCATGACAGGAATGCTCAATCTGGCCGGTACGTAAGACGGCAGTACGGTAGACATTCCCAACGAAATGAGTTGATTGAACCACTCCGCATCGGACGTCTCGACAATGCCAGTGGGTGTTGCGGCCATTGCCAACAGGAAATCCAGATTTTCACGGTACAGCCGAGGCAGATAATTTTCCAGAATCGGGGCGTTTGAAAGACTGACCGGCCCTTGCGCAATCAGATCGAGACTGGGAATAAAACGTGTGATGAAGGTGACGTGAGGATTACTGAAGCCCCCATTCTCATACTTGCTGCGTTCATATTGAGGCACTCGCTTTAACACTTCTGCCTGAAGCGATTCATGGGTTGTGAGCGCTGCGATTAAATCGGCTTCGTTTTGGAATTCTTTGAACATCATGGACTGACTGTACGTGGTCCATACAATGAGCGGTCCCTGGGTTATGTCTGTGGGGCCGATTAAATACATCCCTTTGACAGGGTCAGGTGTCGCTGAGTCTGAGGCGCATAGTTGCAGGGGGCGGATGATAAGCGGGGTGTCCTGACAAGGAGGTCGCGCCAGGGCGTCGGGAAAGCTCAGAACATGCTCTACATAGCGGTACGCTGTCTCGCTCAATACGCCTGAAAGTTTGCCCATGAATGCACTTTCGAGCGTTTGTGCAGGTAACTGTTGGCTGAACAGCTTGAAGCGCTTCTGATACTCGGGCTGATCAGGGGCTAACGCGTCTTTGAGCAGTGTTTGATAGGCAATGTGTATGTCCAGCGCTAGCAATTTCTCTTTGATGTAAGGCTCATTCAACCCAGGGGGCAATGGGGTGGCATCAGGTGCGCTGAGTTCGATTTTCCCAGGAGGCGCGGCCAGTCCGGTCAACACATAGTCCGTGAGGTTAAACGTTTGAACAGGCGTTTCGCTGGCGGGGGTCGTCACTTTGACAATCCACGAGGGGCCCAGGGTTTTCACGCGGATATGCGTCGAGTCGAGTGCCTGCTGAGGGAAGTCTTTGCTCAGGGTTTCATTGAGCGCCTTACGGGCAAAACCGGTTAAGTCCGGCACACCGTATAAATAATCCTGCTCGCCCTGATAAACCGCCTGGTAACGCTCCAGAATCAGCGCGTATTCATAGTGTTCCTGGGTTGTCGCATCTTTTATAACAGCGGGCAGCTTCCTTTGGAAAATGGCCGTCTCTACTTCCAATAAAAACCCCGGGATATTAAAGCCTGCGCGAATGCGCTCAAGGTAGGCCTGCATAGCACTCTTGAACGTTTCACTGGAATAGTTGGACTCCATGGCGTTTGCCAGCGTCTGTTGAATATCCGTGGTGTGTTGATCAAGTGATTGTGTGGCGAGGTCTTCAAGGTAATCGCCCGTCAGCAACTCAAATTCAAATAACGGACGTTCCTCGATAAGCAGTCTTTCCCGTTGAGCACTGACAGACGCCCGGTTGAGGCTGTGCATGCAGTTGGTTAATTCAAGATGGTCTATCCGGTGCGCCAAACGAGCACGCAGTGCTTGCTGACATGCCGCGAGGTTTTGAAAGGCTTCGAATCTTCGGCTTGGGGTCCATAAAATGGCGTGGCCAGCGCATTCTGATTGAAGGCCACCGTGTTCGGTGATGACAAAACAATCCGCTAACAGGGCGCTTATTTCCTGAGCGGGTGAATACACAGAGACGCTGTACACATCAGGTGCAAAGTAATAATACGTTTGGCGCTGGTCGCGCTGGCGATGTGCGCTGAGTGCTGAGATGCAGCCTGCATCATGCACCGATAACTGCGTGCTGTAACGGAAGTAGTGATAGCCTTCTCCCCATAATAAGTCGGCTTTAAACTTAGCCATTGTCTTTCTGTTTTGGTGCGTTTGAGGATTCTTATTGTTAGTTAAGCTGTTTTTACAATAAGCGAGCGTATTTAAGTAAAAGTGTTTTCCTTCTATCAGCACAAGGTCATACAGTTTTTTACTTTTGATCTCCGGTATCTTGAATGAGGCGGCGGTATCATCCATGCGCTCGGTAAATGACACATCACGATAGTCAGTAGGGAGTTGATGATAGCGGGTCACATGTTCCAGCAATGTATCAATGATTGAGCGTGACGTGGCAGGCCGGTCTGCAGTTGCTTGGGTTTCAACCGTGATCCTGTGCAGGTCAAGCTCACTGCCTTCTTTTTTTCTCCATGCATGAAACAACTGGTGGTAGGCCGCTGATTCCAGAGTGGGCAGCGTGTCTACAAATGCATCAATGCCTTCGCTTAGCGTGGTCAGCGTGTGTTTGATGATGTCGCCAGATTTCATTTCCCGGGTTAAAAAATATTCGCCTGCGTCGATGCCGGTGTCTGCAATTGAGGGTTGGCTGCTCCAGCGTTGAGTCGTATTAAGTTTGGTGAGGGCTGGGTTAATGAGTGCGCGGATATCCAACGCGTCATCTAGTAATGCATGTACATGGCTGGCGGCGTCTGAGAGCGTAAACCCCAGCGGGGGTAAAAAGTGAGTGCTGTACCAATTGCTTAGATAGGTGGTGTCAGAATGCATCTTGCTGAGTAAGGTCTGTGGGAGTCTTTGATACAGGCCACTTGTTTGTGTGATGAAAAGCACTTTAAGTGTTGTGAGTTTATTTAATCGATCCCGGTCTCTATGAAACATGTACCGGGACACGGGGTCAGGCAAGGTGCCTGGGCCTTCTTCAGCCGTGTGTTTAAGTGCTCTGAGCGTCAGCCGCTCCCCCGGTGTCAGGCTAGTTGTCGCCTGAGCTGATTTATCAAAACGATAGATCGGGGGCGTCAAAGAGAGCTGTAATGTCGAGCTATTCACCTGAGCGTAAAGCTGCCCTGCTGAACAAGTTACAC
>NZ_JAAQWY010000079.1:0-1213 GCF_012985765.1 Pseudomonas sp. WS 5071
CCTTAGGAGGTGTGATGTGTCCTGGAAAGAGGTGTCCGCCATGGATCTTCGTCTCGAATTCGTTGCCTTGGCTTTGGCTGAGGGCGCTAACATCACTGCATTGTGCGAGCAGTTCAATATCGGCCGCACCACTGCCTATAAATGGCTCAAGCGTTTCCAATGTGAGGGTAAAGACGGGCTGAGAGATCGGTCCCGTCGCCCCCACAGTTCGCCTAATCGAACTGCTCACGAGTCCGAGAAGCAGATACTGGCGCTCAATATCGAGCACACCGGCTGGGGAGCGCGCAAGATCAAGGGATGCCTTGAACGGCGCGGCAGCAACATGCCTGCAGCCAGTACGGTCCATGCCATTCTCAAGCGCAATGAGCGCATCGACCCTCATGCAGGCCTAGTCAAACCTTTCATCAGATTTGAACACGAGCAACCCAATGATCTGTGGCAAATGGACTTTAAAGGCCATGTGCCCATGCGTACGGGTCGCTGCCATCCATTGACTCTTCTGGATGACCACTCGCGTTTCTTTTTAACTATCGCCGCCTGTGGCAACGAGCAGCGCAATACCGTGCAGGCCCATTTGATCAATGCATTTCGCCTTTACGGGCTACCTGAGCGCATGACGATGGACAACGGGGCGCCGTGGGGCGACGAGCCTGATGCCTATACAGGGCTGGAAATCTGGATCATGCGTCAGGGCGTAAGGGTGAGCCACTCACGCCCCTATCACCCTCAAACGCAGGGCAAGCTGGAAAGACAGCATCGCAGCATGATCAGGGAGGTCTTTAAGGGCTTGTGTCTGATTGACCTGCCCAGCGCGCAGTGCACGCTGGACGAATGGCGCAAGATCTACAACTACGAGCGTCCGCACGGAGGCATAGGCATGCAGGTACCAGCGTCTCGCTATACGCCCAGCGCACGGGAGTATCAGGAGGTGCTACCTGCCATCGAGTACGGTGCTGAGCTTCATGTACGAAAGGTGCAGGCTAAAGGTGAGATCTACTGGCAGGGTCAGCCCTGGAGGCTCGGTAAAGGCTTTAAAGGCGAGCGTGTAGGTGTAAGAGAGGGTGTTGAGGATGGGCAATACGATGTCTTCTGGGGAAGCCATCGTATTGCGCAAATTGACAGAGTGACCGGGGTTGTAATATCAGGGAAAAAGCTACGTTAACTGTTCGCTATGTCTCCGAACAAAGTGTTCGCTATGTCCCCGGTCCATACA
>NZ_JAAQWY010000080.1:0-1137 GCF_012985765.1 Pseudomonas sp. WS 5071
CGGCTTTTGCCGTCGAGCAAGGCTTGCAGGCCGGTACGCTGACCCGAGGCCAAAACACCGCCGATGATGGCCGAGGTTTGCAGCGCTTCATCTTCCAGTTCGGCCACGCCGCACGCGACGATCACGGCCTTGGCTTTCAAGAACACTGCTTTGGCCGCACGGGTGATGGCCGAGTCTTCACCGAATGCGGCGACGGCTTCGCGCTCGCTGGTCAGCAGCACCAGGTCATTGGGCTTGGCCGATGCGGCCGGGCTGACGGTGTAGGTGTCGCATAGTCCGATGATCGAGGTCGACGGCAGCGCAATGGTGCGCGCGCCGGTATCGACCAGCGTGACGGTAACGCCGTGAAAACGGCTGGCTGTGCTCATACAGGTACTCTCCAGAAACGACAAAGCCCCGCAGGGCGGGGCTTATGGGGTGATTTGGCAGTCAGGGTTAGCTAACAGGCTACTCAGGCCACTGATAAAGCGCCTGAATGTCGTTGAAACGTTTGATACCGGCATCCCGAACGGCCTCCCAACCCTGCTCTCCCATCACCTGCATGCGGTTGGATTCGGCAAAGAAACGATCAGATCCCGTTACTGGTTCGGCATAGGCCGCAAGTCGCAGACGCTCCACGTCTTCACGTGTCTGCTCGATCACAGGTAGCGGTTGCTTGGTAATGCTCCCGTCTGCGCCCAATGTCCAAACACCATCGGTTTCGCAGATCAGTTTTTGCCAGAGCGTCGAATCGACCTCGACAGCATCTTCAGGGATCACGTGCGTGCCTTTGATAAGGCGCAAGTGAAGGGTTCCGTCCGGGTGAAACGTCACGTATTTCATGGGCTCCTCTCAACTGCCGACAGCGATATAAGACAGGCCCGCTGAGCCTGTCACGCCTGTGTTGTAGGTTTTGAAACTGTCTCGCGTGACAGCGCCGCCGCTGGTCCCGTTTTCGCCGTCGCTGAGCCTGACGCTGTACTCGGCCGTCGTCGCATTGTTGTAAGCGCCGACAATGACCGCCCCTGCATCATTGGGAAACGGAATGGGAAAACGGGTGGTGTTGATGGTGGAGCCGGTAAGCGATACAGCCGCACTCCACTGGACGATCCAGCCGTTTAGCCAACTCGGAAAGATGATGTAGCCAGTTCGTCCAAT
>NZ_JAAQWY010000081.1:0-1094 GCF_012985765.1 Pseudomonas sp. WS 5071
AACGGCGGCCTCAGGTTCCAAGTGCAACAGTCAGTTGATAGTGTTGAGCCGATTGGTTGCCAGCAGTTGCAGATGATCCGTCAACACTTCAACAGGGAATTTCCAGCCCAATGTCTGACGAGGTCGGGTGTTGAGCAAGTCGGCAATCTCGTCCAGCCGCTCCTGGCTAACCAGCGACAAATCGGTGCTCTTGGGTAAGTACTGCCGGAGCAGGCCGTTCGTGTTCTCGTTGCTGCCTCTTTGCCAAGGGCTGTGCGGGTCGGCGAAGTAGATCTTCATTCCCGTACGAGCTGTCAGCTCTTGATGCTTGGCCATCTCGCTACCTTGGTCATGGGTCATGGTTTTCAGCAGCGCCGGTGCCATCCGCGAAAGTTCTCGCGTCATCCCCTCTAGCGCGGCGTCTGCGGTGGGCGCATCCAACTTGGCCAGGATCACGAAACGGCTCGTGCGCTCGACCATCGTCGCTACTGCCGAGCGATTGTTCGCGCCCATGATCAGGTCGCTTTCCCAATGACCTGGCACTTGTCGACCTTCGACCTCTTCAGGCCGGTAGCGAATATTCTGTTCAGCTGGATAGCGCTCGCGCCGAGCTGGCGCAGTGCTGCGAGTACGCCGCTTGCTGCCGCCCTGGCGCAGGTAACCAATGAGTTGACGCTTAAGCTCGCCGCGTGGGTATGCATAGATTGTCAGGTAGATCGTTTCGTGACTCACATGCCGCTCAGGATTATCAGGCCAGTAGTCCTTGAGTCTGGCGGCAATTTGCTGAGGAGACCAGCCCTTGGCCAACATGCTGTGTACGACCTGGAACAGTTCAGAACCAGGGGCAAGAATCTTGCTGCGCCTCGGGACGTGTCTGAGGGCACGGGCTCGAGCACCGGCAGTGCTGGCGTCATAGTGCCCAGGCTGCGACTGGCGCCGCACCTCTCGACTCAGCGTGCTGGGTTGGCGCCCAAGAACTTGGGCGATGGCTCGCAGCGAGGCGCCTTGCATACGCATGATCATTAGCGTTACGCGCTCTTCGATGGTCAAGTGGGTGTAGTGAGTAGTCATGCAGCACCTTACCTCGGGTGTTGCACTTGGTCACTGAGACCGCC
>NZ_JAAQWY010000082.1:0-1045 GCF_012985765.1 Pseudomonas sp. WS 5071
AGCGCTTCCTCGCCGAAATGGATCAGGTGGTGCCCTGGGCAGGCCTGCTGGAGCTGATCGAACCGTTCTACCCCAAGGCCGGCGGCGGTAGAAAACCCTATCCTCTGGAAACCATGCTGCGCATCCATCTGTTGCAGAACTGGTTCTCCCTGAGCGACCCGGCCATGGAAGAAGCGCTCTACGAAATCACGCCCATGCGCCAGTTCGCACGCCTGACGCTGAGCGCGCCAATCCCCGAAGACACCACGATCATGAACTTCCGGCACTTGCTGGAGAAGCATCAGCTCGCACCGGCAATCCTTGCGGTCATCAATGGTTATCTGCAGGAAAAAGGCCTGTCGCTGCGCCAAGGCACCATCGTCGATGCCACCATTATTCATGCCCCCAGCTCGACCAAAAATAAAGAAGGCAAGCGTGATCCCGAGATGCACCAGACCAAGAAAGGCGGTCAGTATTTCTTCGGGATGAAGGCGCACATCGGTGCCGATGTCGAGTCCGGCCTGGTGCATCACGTCCATGGCACCGCTGCCAATGTGGCCGATGTCACGCAGGTGGCTGAACTGCTGCATGGCGAAGAAAACGCCGTGTATGCAGATGCCGGTTACACCGGTGTCGAAAGGCGCGAAGAGCATGAAAATCGGGGGGTGATCTGGCAGATTGCAGCGCGTCGCAGCACCTATTCCAAGCTGAACCAGCGCAGCGTACTGTACAAAGCCAAGCGCAAGATCGAGTTCTGCAAGGCTCAGACACGGGCCAAGGTCGAGCATCCGTTTCGCGTGATCAAGCGGCAGTTTGGTTACGTGAAAGTACGTTTTCGTGGGCTGATGAAAAACACGGCTCAGTTGACCACGCTGTTCGCCCTGGCAAACCTGTGGAGGGTTCGAAAACAGCTCATGGGTATGGGTGAGGTTCGCGTTTAACACGGAGAACCGGTCGAAAAAGCTCTCCGTACATGATTTTTCGGTCACTTTTCGTCCAATGACGCTGTAGGTGCCTGGAAAATTGCAACTTGCCGCGGCTGCACGACAAGTTGATCGGAGCATCC
>NZ_JAAQWY010000083.1:0-945 GCF_012985765.1 Pseudomonas sp. WS 5071
TCAGTCCCAGCTCAGTGCGCCGCCCGTTTGGTACTCGATCACGCGAGTCTCGAAGAAGTTTTTCTCTTTCTTCAAGTCCATGATTTCGCTCATCCACGGGAACGGGTTAGTGGTGCCCGGGTATTCTTCCTTCAAGCCGATTTGCGACAGGCGGCGGTTGGCGATGAACTTGAGGTAGTCCTCCATCATCGCTGCGTTCATGCCCAATACGCCGCGCGGCATGGTGTCACGGGCGTATTCGATTTCCAGCTGCGTGCCTTGCAGGATCATCTGCGACGCTTCTTCCTTCATCTCGGCATCCCACAGGTGCGGGTTTTCGATTTTGATCTGGTTGATCACGTCGATGCCGAAGTTCAGGTGCATGGATTCGTCGCGCAGGATGTACTGGAACTGCTCGGCAACCCCGGTCATCTTGTTGCGTCGGCCCATCGACAGGATCTGGGTGAAGCCGCAGTAGAAGAAGATGCCTTCCAGAACGCAGTAGTAAGCGATCAGGTTGCGCAGCAGTTCCTTGTCGGTTTCAACGGTGCCGGTTTCGAACTTCGGATCGGAGATCGAGCGGGTGTACTTCAAGCCCCACGTGGCCTTTTTGGCGACCGAAGGAATCTCGTGGTACATGTTGAAGATCTCGCCCTCATCCATGGCCAGCGATTCGATGCAGTACTGATAGGCGTGGGTGTGGATCGCCTCTTCGAACGCCTGGCGCAGGATGTACTGGCGGCATTCCGGGTTGGTGATCAAGCGGTACACGGCCAGTACCAGATTGTTGGCAACCAGCGAGTCGGCGGTGGAGAAGAAGCCCAGGTTGCGCATCACGATGCGGCGTTCGTCGTCAGTCAGGCCTTCCGGGTTTTTCCAGAGGGCGATGTCGGCGGTCATGTTGACTTCTTGCGGCATCCAGTGGTTTGCGCAGCCGTCGAGGTACTTCTGCCAGGCCCAGTCGTA
>NZ_JAAQWY010000084.1:0-907 GCF_012985765.1 Pseudomonas sp. WS 5071
GGACGGGTGGCAGAGGCACGGAAATCTTCGGGTTTCATCATCTGTTGCCGCTGACCGAAAACTGACCCAGTAGAGGCTGTTCTGCCGACTGAAAACTGACCCAGGTGTTCAACTGCTTCTGCTCAATTTTTGAGCAGGAGAACACAGGGTGATCAGTATGGAAATGATGGGCAAAATCCGCCGGATGTATTTCCGCGACAAGCTGTCGCTGCATGAGATAGCCAAGCGCACCGGGTTGGCGCGCAACACGATTCGCAAGTGGGTCAGAGCACCTGAGGCCAAGCCGCCGGTCTACCAACGCCGCGCGATCTTCAACAAACTCAGCCCTTTTCACGCCACGCTGGAGCAGGCGCTCAAGGCCGATTCGCTGCGGCCCAAGCAACAGCGGCGCAGTGCCAAGGCGCTGTTGGCGCAAATCAAAGCCGAAGGTTATGACGGTGGCTACAGCCAGCTCACCGCGTTTATCCGTGCCTGGCGAGGGGGACAGGGCAAGGCGTCGCAGGCCTTTGTGCCGCTGACCTTTGCTCTTGGCGAGGCGTTTCAGTTTGACTGGAGCGAGGAAGGCTTGCTGGTCGGCGGCATTTACCGGCGTATGCAGGTGGCACATCTGAAGCTGTGTGCCAGCCGTGCGTTCTGGCTTGTGGCGTATCCGAGCCAGGGCCATGAGATGTTATTTGACGCCCATACACGCTCGTTCGGCGCCTTGGGCGGCGTGCCGCGCCGGGGCATCTACGACAACATGAAGACCGCCGTCGACAAGGTCAATAAGGGCAAAGGCCGGGCGGTGAATGCACGCTTTGCGGTGATGTGCGCGCATTACCTGTGCGATCCGGACTTCTGCAACGTCGCCGCTGGTTGGGAAAAGGGCATCGTTGAAAAGAACGTGCAAGACAGCCGCAGGCGTATC